>JAAAOD010000264.1 GCA_009908535.1 Verrucomicrobiota bacterium | reverse complement strand
CCAGTGGACGCGGCGCGGCGGCATTCCCGGATTTGGGGGCTGGTTTGGCCAGAAGGATAAATCCGGGGGCGGTCCCTTGATCGACCTCGGCGTCCATGAGCTGGACCAGGTTCTCTGGCTGATGGGAAAAGCAAAACCGTCCACGGTAAGCGGGATGGCGCATTACCGCCGGGGCCTCGAGCAGGCCCGCAAGGAGGGCAAGGCCTTCGATGTGGAGGACTTTGCCACCGGTTTCATCCGCACGGACACCGGTGCTTCCATTCTCTTCGAGGTTTCCTGGGATGGATACCAGGTAAAGAAGGAGCAGCATCGCCTCCGTCTTCATGGCGACAAAGGAACCATCGAGACCGCTCCGGGATCGCACGGGGACTACACCCTGCACCTCTGCCACGATATCGGCGGCCACGCCTTCAACAGCGTGCCCCTTCAACAGGAGACTGCCACCAATGCCTACGAGACGCTCGTCCACTGCCTCCTGGAGGGCCGGCCTTTCCCGGCCACCGCCGAGGACGGAATCCGGATCCAGATTATTCTCGACGCCCTCTATGAAAGCGCGACGACCGGACGCGAGGTGGATGTCGGGAGTTTCGCCGGAAAGGCCCTTTCCTATCTTTGAACCTGAACGAGGAGGTCCCAGATGAAAACCGAAGAAGCAAACGCCCATCTTGGATACAGCGACACCCCCGTCCTTCCGGACTCCGGATACCATGTACACGACGGCACACGCCCCCAGCCGAAAACGGTCCGTTTCCCTGAAAGGTCCGCGATTCCGGACGACGCCGTCGTTCTCTTTGATGGCACCTCCCTGGAGGGCTGGCGAAGCCGGAAGACCGGCGGTGCCGCCGAATGGGACGTGCAGGAGGGCTGCCTTTGCGTCGTTCCCGGCACCGGCGACATCCAAACCGTGAAAGAATTCGGCGACGCCCAGCTTCACCTCGAGTTCCGCTCGCCGGAGAAGGTGGATGGAAAAGGCCAGGGCCGCGGCAACAGCGGCGTCTTCCTCATGGGGCGCTACGAGATCCAGATATTGGATAATTACGACAACCCGACCTATGCGGACGGGACGGTGGGAGCGATCTACGGACAGTATCCCCCGCTGGCGAATCCCATCCACGCTCCCGGTGAATGGAACGGTTTTGATATCCTCTGGAAGGCCCCTGTCTTCGGGCACGGGCAACTCCTTTCCCCGGCCGTGGTGACGGTCCTGCTCAACGGCGTTGTCCAGCATCATGGCCAGCCGCTGCAGGGACCGACCCGGCACAAGGAGCTGGCAAAATATGAACCGCACCCGCCGCTCGGTCCGCTCGTCCTCCAGGATCACGGGGATCTGGTCCGGTTCCGCAACATCTGGTACCGGCCGCTGTAGGACCGGTCAACAAAGGGCTGTCTCCAGCGAACTTTTCATTATGGCGCGAACCGAAGCAAGCTCGCCTGACATCGCCGTCGCGGCCGTGCAGCTGAACCTGTACGGCGGTATGGAAGAGAACCTTGCCAGGGCGGAGGCGGCAGTCCGGGAGGCTGCCCGGAAGGGTGCGGAACTGATCCTGCTGCCGGAGCTGTTCCAGGGGCCATATTTCTGTCGGGCGGAAAAGGCGGAATTTTTTGCGCAGGCCTATCCGCTGCAACAGCATGCGGTTGTCCGCCGGATGCAGCAACTGGCTGCGGAGCTGCAGGTTGTCCTGCCGGTCTCCTTTTTCGAGCGCGAGGGAAATTCCTACTACAATTCCATCGCCATGGTGGAGCGCAACGGATCCCTGCTCGGCGTGTACCGAAAAAGTCATATTCCGGATGGCCCCGGATACGAGGAAAAGTTCTATTTCCGCCCCGGCAACACCGGGTTCAAAGTCTGGGACACCTCCTGTGGGCGGATCGGGGTCGGCGTCTGCTGGGACCAGTGGTTTCCCGAATGCGCCCGCGCCATGGTGCTCGAAGGGGCCGATTTGCTTCTCTATCCGACCGCGATCGGAAGCGAGCCGGAGGAACCGGAGCTCGATACCCGCCGCATGTGGCAAAGGGCCATGCAGGGCCACGCCATCGCCAATATCGTCCCCATTGTCGCCTGCAACCGTTATGGGGACGAGGAAGGCCAGGTCTTTTACGGGCACAGCTTCATCTGTGACGCTTACGGCGAAATCCTCCGCGAGGCCCCGGAGGATTCGGACGCTATCCTGTTCGAGCGCTTTCATCCCGACAGGATCCGCCTCCAGCGCGCGTCCATGGGCTTTTTCCGCGATCGCCGCCCGGAGCTGTATCAGCGGCTGGTAGAATCCTGATGGAGGGAAACGCGGCTGCGTTTCCGCCGAACGATGGAGGGAAACGCGGCTGCGTTTCCGCCTAGGGAAAGGCCGCCGTCTTTCCCTCCGGATTGCGGTTACGGGCATGGCTGATCTTCAGGCGGCGGCCCTGGAACGGTTTCCCGTCCAGTTCCGTGCGGGCCTTTTCGATATTCCTCTCGGCGAGGCGGACGAACCCGAAACCGCGAAAACGGCCCTTGCGCCAGTCCATGACAAAGTGAACCTCCTCGACGGGAACAACGGTTTCAAAGTGCTCCTTGAGCTCTTTTTCCATGGCTCCGTAGGGGATGTTTCCGACAAAAAGAGATTGGCTCATGGTGATACCTGCGGGGAGGGGGTTTACAAAAGCAGGAAACTAAAAACGAGAATACCTCAGGTATTTGATTTTGCATTTTGTAAAATCAAGGGCAAAATGGAGAAACTTTCCTGATGTTCAGGCCAACAACGGCCGCAGGAACGGCGCGGTGGGGGAATCCCGCCGATGCAGGAGATCTTCCGGGGTTCCCTGAAAGAGGATGCGGCCTCCGGCGTCGCCGCCTTCGGGGCCGAGTTCGACGAGGAAATCGGCCTCGGCGAGGATATCGAGCTGGTGTTCGATGACGAGGACGGTATGGCCTTGGTCGACGAGCCGGTGGAGCAGCTGCACGAGCCGTTCGCAATCGGCCATATGGAGGCCGATGGTGGGTTCTTCGAGCAGGTAGAGATTGGGCTGAAACAGGCCGCGGCTGCGGTCCTTGAAGGAGGGGAGGCCGCGGACGAGTTCGCTGACGAGTTTGAGGCGCTGGGCCTCGCCGCCGGAGAGGCTGGGCGAGCTTTGCCCGAGGGACAGGTAGCCGAGGCCGGTCTCCACCATGAGATTGAGCATGGCCTTGAGCTGGGTGTCGAAGGCGAAAAAGGCGGCCGCCTCCTCGAAAGACATGTCGAGGACGTCCGCGATGGAGGCCCCGTTCCAGCGCACCTCGCTGATCTCGGCGTCGTAGCGCCGTCCTCCACAGGCTTCGCAGGGAACGTAGGTGTCCGGCATGAAGCTCATCTCCAGTTTGACCCGCCCCGCGCCCTTGCACTCCGGACAGCGCCCTTCCTTGGTGTTAAAGGAAAAGGTGCTGGCGGTGTGGCCCTGCATGCGGGCCTCGGGGGTCTGGGCGAACAAAGTGCGGATGCGGTCGAAGACGCCGATGTAGGTGGCCGGGGTGGAGCGGGGCGTCTTGCCGATGGGGGACTGGTCGACCTCGATCACACTGCGGAATCCGGCCGCCCCCTGGAGACTTGCGAAGCCGTCGCGGACGACGGAACCGTAGAGCCGGTCGGCTCCTTCCCGGCGGGCCTGCTGGACGGCGGGCAGAAGAAGGTCGCGGCAGAGGGTGGATTTTCCCGCGCCGGAAACCCCGCAGATGCCGATCAGACGTTCCTTGGGAAGATGCAGGGAATCGCCCTTGAGGTTGCGGAGGGAGGCCTTGTTGAGGACGAGCCATTCCTCGCGGGCACGCGAGCTGCGGGCGTTGTAGGCTTTCGGGAGGGAACGGCGCTCCCCGCGCAGCGGATGGGGCATCCCCTCGCGCAGGTAGCGTCCGGTGAGGCTCTTTTTCTGTCGCCGCAGCTTCCCGACATTGCCCATGGCGAGGACCTCTCCGCCGTGCTTGCCGGCCCCCGGGCCGAGGTCGAGAATGGTGTCGGCCTGTTCCATGGTGCGGGTGTCGTGCTCGACGACGAGGAGGGTGTTGCCCTTGGCCTTGAGGTCGGCGAGGGAATGAAGGAGCCGTTCGTTGTCACGCTCGTGGAGCCCGATGGAAGGTTCGTCGAGGACGTACAGCGCGCCCGCGAGGTTGGAGCCGAGTTGCGCGGCGAGCCGGATGCGCTGGGCTTCGCCGCCGGAGAGCGTCTGCGTGGCGCGGTCGAGGGAGAGGTAATTGAGGCCCACGCTGCCGAGGAAGCGCAGCCGCTCCTCGATTTCCGGAAGCAGCTCGCGCAGAATGGCCGCGCCCCGGGCGTCGAGGTCAAGGTCGGCGAGGATGGCGAGGACCTTGTCTGCGGTCAGCCGGAGCAGGGAGGGCAGGTTGTAGCGTTCGCCGTCCATCGCGGTGAGAAAGACGGCGCGGCTGACCGGATTGAGGCGCTCCCCGCGGCAGTCCGGACAGGGTTGCGGTTCCTCGATGGGGAGCGGGACATGTTCGTAGGCCTCGTCCTCCGCCATGAAGGGCAGCAACTGGCCGTAGCCGTGGCAGGTCGGGCACCAGCCGCGTGGGGCGTTCCATGAGAAATCCTTCGGGTCGAGGTCGGGAAAGGATTCGCCCGTGACCGGATCGGAACGGCGGGTGGAGAACCAGACCGGCGGGCCGCCGCCGGCATTCCAGAGGGCGAAGACGCCCTTGCCGAGGTCGAGCGCTTCATGGACGACTTCCGCGGCCGTGGGAGCGGCCTCGTGCAGGGGACTGCGCAGGCGCGGCGGCTTGCCGGGAGAAAGCTCCACCGTCGCGGTGACCAGTTCGACATTGTGTTCGCGGTAGCGGTCGAGGCGCTCAAACCGGTCGAGGGGAACGTATTCCCCGTCGATGCGGAGGGCCTCGTAGCCGCGCCCGCCGGCCCACTTCGCGACGGGTTCGTGGTGGCCCTTGCGGCCGCGTATCAACGGGGCCACTACATGATAGGCGGCCGTTCCCTTTTTGGGGCGATGGCGTTTGAAGAACTGCCGCAGGTGGCCGACGAGGGCCTCCGCCGGGAGGGCGACGAGGGCTTCCCCCGTAACGGGACTGTGCTGGGTGCCGGCGCGGGCGTAGAGCAGGCGCAGGTACTGTGCGACCTCGGTGATGGTGGCGACGGTGGACTTGCGCGTGCCGTGGGTGACGCGCTGCTCGATGGCGATGGTCGGCGGAATGCCGTTCAGCCGGTCGATATCGGGACGCGGCAGCTGTTCGACGTATTGACGGGCCCACGACGACATCGATTCCATAAAGCGGCGCTGGCCCTCCGCGAAGACAATGTCGAAAGCGAGGGTGGATTTCCCCGAACCGCTGACGCCGGTGAGAACGGTCATCTTGCCGTGCGGAAGTTTGACGGAAAGGTTTTTCAGGTTGTGTTCGCGCGCCCCGACGACGGCGAGGTGGCCGTTGCGGCCGGCGGCGGATTGACGGGTTGCGCGCCTGCGGGGAAGGTAGGGAGCGCGGTCCTCCCCGACGAGGAAGGGCGCGGTGGCGGTGGCGCAGGCGGCCATTTCCTCCGGCGTGCCGGCAAAGACCAGTTCGCCGCCGGCGTCGCCCGCCTCGGGGCCGAGTTCAAGAAGCCAGTCGGCCGACTGCAGGACGTCCGGGTGGTGCTCGATGACGACGAGGGAATGCCCGGCGTCGACGAGTTCGTGCAGGACGTCCAGCAAGCGCCGGATATCGGCGCGGTGCAGGCCGGTGGTGGGCTCGTCGAGAAGGAGAAGGGAGGGCTGGCGGGCCTTGCCGAGGTGACCGAGGAAGCGCACCAGCTTCAGGCGCTGCGATTCGCCCCCGGAAAGCGTGTTCAGCGGCTGGCCGAGGGGAAGGTAGCCGAGGCCGACGGACAGCAGCGGCTTCAGTTTGCGCTGCACGGAGGCGTGTTCGGCGAACAGCGGGCAGGCTTCCTCGACGGTCATGCGCAGCAGCTCATCGACGGCGAGACCGTTCCATTTGACCTCAAGGATTTCCTCGCGGAACTGGCGTCCTTCGCACAACGGACAGGTGACGAAGACGTCGGCCATGAACTGCATTTCCACGCGCTCGTACCCGAGACCCTGGCAATGCGGGCACCGGCCCTGGCCACTGTTGAAAGAAAAGTGCGAGGCGGTGAGCCCGGCGCGACGGGCCTCCCCGGTCTGCGCGTAAAGCTGGCGGATTCCGTCCCACGCGTCGGTAAAGAGGGCCGGGTTGGAGCGCGGCGTGCGGCTGACCGGGGACTGGTCGATGAGCAGGACTTCCTCGAAGCCGTGATCGCAGCTGAGGTCGCCGATGCGGGCGGGATCCTTGCAGGCTTTCCCGGAGCGTGCGAGGTAGCCTTCGTAGAGGGCGTTGTGGAGAAGGGTCGACTTGCCGGAGCCGCTCACGCCGCTGAGGGCGACAAAGCGTTGCAGCGGCACATCCAGATCGAGTCCGCGCAGGTTGTGCTTGTGGACGTCACGGAGCCGCAGGAAGGCGGTCGTTTTTTCGATGGTGCGCCGACTGTCCCGTTGCGGTGGGCCGGCGCGTCCGGAAAGGTACTGGCCGGTGAGGGAACCCCGCTTCCGTTTCAGGCCCGCGACGGTTCCCTGGAAGAGCACCTTGCCGCCGTTCTTGCCCGGTTGCGGACCGATTTCAATGACCTGGTCAGCGGCCGCCATGATGGCCTCGTCGTGCTCGACCACGACGACGGTGTTGCCCTGTTCGGTCAGGCGGCGGAGAATGCCGATGAGCCGGTCGATGTCACGGCAGTGCAGGCCGATGGACGGTTCATCGAGGACGAAGAGCGTATCGACAAGGGCGGTCCCGAGGCAGGAGGTCAGGTTGACGCGCTGTGTTTCGCCGCCGGAAAGGGAGCGGGAGGAGCGGTCGAGGGAGAGGTAGCCGAGGCCGACTTCGCAGAGGTAACGCAGCCGCGTGACCATGGCCTCGTAGGCGAGGTCCGCCTGCCGGTCGCCAAGGCGCGGGCTTTCCTTTTCGAGGATTTGCAGCAGTTCCGCGACGGGAAGCCGGTAGAGATCGGGCAGCCGGTGACCTTTCCATTTCCAGCAGAGGGATTCCGGTTGCAGGCGCGTGCCGCCGCAGTCCGGGCAGGTGGTGTAGGCCCTGTAGCGGGAAAGGAATACGCGGACGTGCATCTTGTAAGTTGTCTCCTCCAGCGACTGGAAGAAGCGGCGCACGCCGTACCAGCGCCGCTGCCAGTCGCCTCGGCCGTCGACGTAAGCCGGGTCCCCGTCCATGACGAAGGCCTTCTCCTCTTCCGTGAGTCCGCGGAAGGGAACGTTCGTGCGGACGCGATGCTTCCTGCAGGCGCGCAGAAGGTCACGCTGGCATTCGGAATAGACGGCCCCGCTGAAGGCCTTGATGGCGCCGTCGGCGAGGGAAAGGTTGCGGTCGGGGATGACGAGGTCGTCGTCGATTTCGATAATGCGCCCGAAGCCGCGGCAGCGCGGGCAGGCCCCGATGGGCGAATTGAAGGAAAAGAGAGCCGGGCTGGCGGGACGGAAGCGCTGCCCGCTACCGGGGCGCTGCAGACCCTCGCAGAACCGGTCGAGCAGCCGGCCTTCGTGGTCGCGACAGATGAGGTTGCCCTCGCCGTAGTGGAGCGCTGTTTTGGCCGAATCGAGAAAGCGTTGGCGCTTGACGGTGGCCATGCGGAGCCGGTCCTGAATGACCTCGACTTCGTCGGCTGTACCGAGCTCCTCCGCCGTGATGGTCTCGATACGGACGATGCGCCTGTCGACAAAAAGGCGGCTGTACCCCTGGCCGCGGATGGACTCGAGGATGGTCGCTGGCTGGAGGGATTTCGGCCGCTGCACCGCGAAGGTGAGGAGGATTTCCTCCTCCGGATACCGGTCGCGGACCTTTTCCCAGATTGAAAGGGGGGTATCGGCGGCGATGACCTCGTCCGTTTCGGGATCGTGCAGCTGCGCCACCTGCGCGAACCAGACTTTCCCGTAATCGGTCAGCTCGGTCATCGTGCCGACGGTGGAACGGGAAGTGCGGACGGTGTTGCCCTGCTCGATGGCGATGGAGGGGCGGATGTTCTCGATGCTGTCGACGTTGGGCCGGTCCATCAGCTCGAGGAACTGCCGCGCGTAGGGACTGAAGGTCTCGGCGTAGCGCCGGTTGCCTTCCGCATGCAGGGCGTCGAAGACGAGCGAGGATTTGCCCGCCCCGCTCAAACCGGTGACGACGATCAGCCTGCCCAACGGCAGGTCGAGATCGATGTTTTTGAGGTTGTTCTGGCGGACGCCGCGCAAGCGGATGGCCCGGGAGGAGGGTGCGGGCATATGATGAGGCCTCAGAGGAGGGCGTTCTTCCATGCACCGAGATCGAACCCGGCGCAGGCGGTCTCCCCGGCGGCGAGGAACGGGCGTTTAACGAGGTTACCCTTGCTGCGCAGCAGGGAGAAGACTTCCGCGCGTGACATGTCATTGAGCTGGTCTTTAAGGCCCGCCTGGCGGTAATCGGGGCTGCTGGTATTTATGATCTTACGGATATTGCCCCCAGCCGTGGCCAGTGCACGCTCCAGTTCCTCTTCGTCCGGAGGGGATTCCCGGATGCTGGCGGTTTCATACTCGACTCCGTTGGCATCGAGCCACTGTTGCGCCTTGCGGCAGGTGGAGCACCGTTCGTAAATATACAGCTTCGCCGTCGCCATAGAAGGTAGAAGGTAGCGGTCGCGGTCCCTGCTGGCAACCTGCGGGCGGAGGAAAATTGAGGGAGATGAAGAGTTCCGGTTTAAAATACGCCTTCTGCCCTGTCCCGTTAACTCAGCGGGACGGAGAGGGGATCGGCATTGAGGCAGCGAAGGACAAGGGCCGCCTCGGGGGGGAGGGCACCTTCGTGTTTCAGCTCGATCTCAAGGGTCTCCCCGGGATGGACGGCAGCGGGTGCACCCTCGTCGAAGGTGAACCGAGCGGAGCCTTCGTTGGTCAGGTCGAGGACGAGGAAGACGGCGGAGGCCGGCCCTTTGTTGGTGATTCGGAGACGCCGGATCCCGTTGCCGTCCGGCTCTTCGGCCGTTGCGCTGAGGCGGGCACGGGGTCCCTCGACCACTGGCCTGAAGAATTCCATGCGGCGGTTGTAATCGGCGAGGGCCTCCTGCTGGTCGGCGGGGGTCTTCTCCCGCAGATAGATCCTCCTCGTGAGGCCGAAGCGTTTATCCGTATCGGCGGCGATGCGACGGCCGCTGAGGTGGATTTCAAGGATGTTGCCTGTTGGTTCCAGCAAATTTCCCGGAATGGAATAGTGCCGGTTGGGCAGATTGGGCCAGCGGAGCGGATCGGCCTCGTAGTTCCATTCCTTCGCGGAATGGAGGCGGCCTTTCCCGATGACAGTGCCGTTCACCTTGACGACATCATCGGCGGACGGTCCCGGGAGATATACTTCGAGGTCCTTGTTGGAAAGGTGGGAGGGAACATCGAAGGTTCGGGAATATGTGGCCTCCAGTTCATCCTCGGCGGCCTCTTTCTGCTCCTTGTCGTGCTCCGTCGGTTCATCGACGATTTCCGCCAGCGTGTAATAGTGGGGCGCACTCACTTCTTGCGTCCGGCCCATGTAGTGAAGCGTCATGCTGTCGCCGAGGTCTACGCCCGCCGCGTGATGAGTGTCGGGAGAAACGGCGACATAGTAGGTGTTGCGGTGGACAATGGCGCCATCAATGGAGGTCCTGAGCGCGAGATAAAGAGCCTTCCGGGCGAGGTCGACCGGGATGGGGAAGGTAAGTTTTTCGAGGGCGACGCGGTCGTCCGCAGGGATCCAAACCGATTGACGCTCCTCGTGCAATTTGCGGCCCGCAAGGCCGAAGACGACGATTTCGACTTCGGCTTCGACCGGCGCATGGGTGTCGTTGACGGCGATGAGGTCGGGGTTCAGCAGTTCGCCCGGATGATAAACAAACCGTTCGAAATCCGCGAGGGTGATAACGGGGCGGCATGCGTTCCTGTACCAGTAATAGACCGGCTTGGGCGCGCCGTACCAGTCGATGTGCTCGCGATGGAAGGAGGGCCATGAGGCATTTAACTGCCATGTCCAGCAACCGGAACTTTCGTACTTCGAGGCGCGGGCGAACTCCATGTTCATGCGGCTGTCGATGCAGTGGAAAACGGAGGCATGGAGCAGGGCCTGTTCCCATGTTTCCGCCGGGCCGAACGGCCGCGAAACCATCTCCCATTCCGGCTTCTGGGCATGGTGGTTCTGGTAGACCTCCCAGTCGATCGGCCATAATTTCTCCCTTGGAACAAACTTGCGGATGTTATCCGGACGGGTGGGGGAGCGGCCGACGGCACATTCGCTGCGCAGAAGAACAAGCCGTTTGCGACCGGGAAGGAGGTCGCGGTACTTGTTCGTGGTGTAGTAGGGAGTTGATACAAGGCCGCCGTGCCGGTCGCCTTTGTAGGGAGATCCCCGCCGGAATTCACGCTCGCCGTCGATCCGTTCGAGGAGGTCTTGGATGAGATTGATGATGGGTCGGTTTTCGTGGTTGTCCGGGTTGAACTCGTTACCACCGCCCCACAGGGCGATGGACGTTCGCTCGCGCAGGCGCTTCACCTCGCTCTCGGCATTTTCAAGAAAGATGCGGTAATCCATCGCAGGTGCGGATCCGCAGGCGAACCAGAACTCCTGCAGACAGAGCAGCCCCATCTCGTCACAGCAGTCGTAGAAGTGATCCGACTCCGTGAGGCCGCCTCCCCAGACGCGGATGAAGACGTAGTGGGCGTCCCGGGCCAGCTCGAGCAGCCTCCGCACATGATCGTCACGGTCGCGGTAGAGGTTGTCGACCGGGCACCAGTTGGTGCCCTTGGAAAAGATGCGGAGGCCGTTGACGACCATGGTCCAGGGATAGGGTTTTCCGACGATCGACCAGAGCCGGTTGCTCTGGCCGCTTTCGGCCTGAACGGCCTCGTCATTGGCGTTGGGGACAAATTCGACCCGACGGAAACCAAGGCGCCGATGACGGGAGTCACAGGGTTGCCCGTCCTTTCTCAGGAGGCGGACGTCCACCTCGTAAAGGGGTTGGGAACCGAATCCGTTCGGGTACCAGAGCTCTGGTTGCGGGAGCTCCATGCGGACATCCACCCGCACCCCGGAAAGCTCCTGCCGCTCCCTGGTGGAACTTCCATCCGGGTGACGGGCTTCCATCTCGACGGCCAGTTCGCTGTTCTTTCCGGCAAAAGTTTCCACGGTCCCGGTGAATCGGAGGCTCCCCCTTCGCAGATCTTCGGATACCTCTGCCTGTATGCGGGTGTCGGTAAAGCGGGCGGTATCCATCCATTCGAGGAGGACCGGACGCCAAATGCCGACAGCGATGAGGTGCGGCGACCAGTTCCAGCCGTAGGCGTACTGGGGGGTCGGCCGCTGTGTGCGGATATGGGCGGAGCTGTTCTGGAAGCCGCGCGCATCGGCCCGGGTGCCGTCCTCCCATGCCCGTTCCTGGGCGCGGACGCGGATGGCAAGTCGGTTGCCGGATTCCTTGATGAGGTCGGGGTCCAGATCGATGGACTTGCGCAGGAAGCTGCCTTCCCAGAGGCCGATCTGGACATCGTTCAGCCATGCCTCGGCGCGGTAATTGATGCCGTCGAAGGTGAGACGGTACCGTCCATCGGTTCGCGGCAAATCAAAATCCTTCAGGTACCACCATTCCTTCTTCTCCATCCAGAGGAGGTCGCGGTTGTTCATCCCGACGAAGGGATCCTCGATGCGTCCGTCGCCAAGCCATGCGGCGGGGGCGGTGACGGGGAGATCGGCCGTGACGGCTTCGGCGGGCGTGTATCCGCACTGGTAGGCGCGGCCGGCGTTGCCGAGAAGGCCTTCGTCAAGGTCGAGCGGGAAAATTTTCCAGTCGGTAGAGAGGTCGATGGAGTGATGCATTTCAGCAGTGGATTGGGTTTCTGGGCGGCTCAAGAGGGAATACGTTATCCGACGCGCCGGCGGCGCTGCAATTCATATTTATGAACCGTGGATACCCTCCGCCTTCAGGACCCGCCTGGCATCCTCAAAAACCCGGCCGTTTTGCCAAAATCGGCCCCGCGGGGTCGTTGTGGTATTGACGAACCCCGTTGCGCTCTGGGTTAATAAATATAAATCTTCCCCCCCGCCGATGATTACGACGACCGACTACCTTGTTATTGCCCTGTACTTTGCCTTTCTTGTCGGCGTCGGGGCAATTTTCCGGAAATTCCTCGCCAACACGAGCGACTACTTTCGCGGGGGCGGGAAGATGTTCTGGTGGATGACGGGGAGTTCGGCGTTCATGACGCAATTCAGTGCGTGGACCTTCATTGGCGCGGCCAGCAAGGCCTACGACGACGGGATGATCATCATGACGATCTTCATGGCCAACGCCCTCGGATTCCTCGTCAATTACATCTGGATCGCGCCGATGTTGCGCCAGACCCGCGTGGTGACCGCCATGCAGGCGATCCGGCGCCGGCTGGGCCCGGGCAACGAGCAGTTCTACACCTGGCTGCAAATTCCCATCGGACTGGTCTATGCTTCGATCTGGTTGAACGCGGTGGGCAAGTTTTTTGCGCAGGCCTTTCCGCAGTTCGAGCTCACCTGGACGATCATCGGGGTCGGAAGCGTGGTGCTGGCGATTTCGGTCGTTGGCGGGGCCTGGGCGGTGTCGGCGACGGATTTCATCCAGCTGGTGCTCTTGATGCTGATCACCGTGGTTACTGCCGTTTTCGCCCTTTCCGCGGTGGGGGGACCGGTTGAGATGGTCCAGCAGCTGCCGCATGAGAGCCTCCTCGGAAACAATATCTCCCTGCCGGCGCTGACGTGGATCTGGATTGCGATGGTGTTCGTTAAACAGATCGTCTCCACGAACTCGATGACGAACGCCAACCGCTACCTGAACGCCCGCGACTCGAAACACGCGAAGCGGGCGGCGGGCCTGGCGGGAATTCTGTTTCTTTTCGGTTCCATGATCTGGTTCATCCCCCCGCTGGCGGCCTCGGTTCTCTATCCCGACATTGCCGCTCACCTGACGGCCGAGGTTTCCCGGCCGAGCGAGCTGTCCTACGTTGTCGTCGCGCAGAACCTGTTGCCGACCGGCATGCTCGGTCTCTTAATCGTGGGGATGTTCGCGGCCACGATGTCCTCGATGGACAGTGGGTTGAACAAGAACGCCGGCTTTTTCGTGATGAATTTCTATCATCCGGTGCTGCGGAAGAAGGCCTCGGAGCGCGAGCTGTTCATCGCGGGCATCATCACCAGTGTCCTCATGGGGGTGAGCATCATCGGAATCGCCCTGTTCCTGGAGGTACTGGCATCGCGGAATGCGGAAGTGGGGCTCTTCGAGATCATGCTCAATTTCGGTGCCATGGTGGCCGTCCCGGTGGCGGTCCCGATCATCCTTTGCCTGTTTGTGAAGCGGGTTCCCGACTGGGCCGGCTGGAGCTGTGCCATCGTCGGCGTGGGGGTGGCGCTGCTGCTGCGCTTCGCCATCGGCGCGGAATGGCTGGAAGGCGTGCTGGGGGCGGACCTGACCAGCCGCGAGGAGGCCGACTACCTGTACTCGGCCTCGGTCTTTCTGAACGTCGGCCTCGCGACGCTGTGGTTTTTCGGCACAAAGCTGTTCTACCGGGGATACTCGGCAAAGCGGAAAGAGGAGGTCGAGGCCTTCTGGAAGGACCTGCACCGTCCGGTTGCCAACGAGGAGATGAGCAACGAACTGGACGGCCCCCAGTGCCGGATCATCGGCTGGATGGCCTCCATCTTCGGCGGCTTCATGCTGCTGCTGATGATCGTTATCCCGAACAGCCTCGCCGGGCGGGGTGCCTTTCTCTTCTGTGGCCTCGTCCTCGGAGTGATCGGACTGGCCCTGCTCCGGGGCGCCCGGCGGGCCGATGCCCGGGCGAAGGCACAGCATTAAGTCAACCCCATGCGCTTGCGTCGGCGGTAGAGCGTGGCGGTGTCGATTCCGAGTACCTGGGCGGCCTGCTCCAGACTGTTGGTTCTGGCCACGATGCGCCGGATATGTTCCTCCTCCAGATCTTTCAGGCTGACGAAATGGCCCGGACGCAGGGAGGAGCCCGCCTGGTTGTTTAAATCCGGCGGCAGGACATCCTCTTCGATCAGGTTTTTTTCGGAGAGAATGGTCGCCCGCTCGATCACATTGCGCATCTCCCGCAAGTTGCCCGGCCAGGAGTAGTCCATCAGAGCTTTGCGCGCCCCCTCGCTGAATTTAAGGTTGGAAAGACCCCGTTTTTCGGCGAAAAAGCGAAGGTAGGTTTCCGCCAACGGCAGAATATCACTGGGGCGTTCGACAAGGGCGGGCATGTAGACCTCTATGACCTTGAGCCGGTAAAACAGGTCTTCCCGGAAACGTCCTTCCTCGACCTCTCTTGTGAGGTCCCTGCTGGTGGCGGCTAGAACGCGGATGTTGGATTGGCGGGTACGGGTTTCGCCGACGCGTTCGTATTCCTGTTCCTGGAGCAGGCGGAGGAGTTTCGGCTGGATCTCCGGCGGAAGTTCGCCGATCTCATCGAGGAAAAGCGTCCCTCCCTCGGCGGCGGCAACTTTTCCCCATGTCTCATTGACGGCACCGGTAAAGGCGCCTTTCAAATGACCGAAAAGTTCGCTTTCCAACAGTTCCTTGGAAAGACTGGGGCAATTGACGGTGACGAAAGGTTTGTCATGCCGCGTACTGTGCTGATGCAACTGGCGGGCCAAGATGGTTTTGCCCGTGCCGCTGGGCCCGAGGAGCAGGATGCTGGCCTCCGAATTCGCCGCCTTGAAGGCCATCCGCAGCATCTCTTTGAATCCCGGTTCTTCGGAATCCATCACCATGGACGGGTTCTGGTCCGAAACCATGGACTCCAATTCCTTGACCCTCGATTGTAATCGAAGGTTGCGCTCGACTTTGTTGAGCATTTCCCGGACGTCCTCCGGAATTATCGGCTTCTGAATGTACTCGGTCGCCCCCGCTTTCATCGCGTTCACGGCAGACTCAATGGACGAGTGAGCGGCACAAATAACGATGGGGAGTCCCCATCCGTCCTCGCGCAGCTCACGGAGAAATCCGAGGCCGTCTTCGCTCCCCAACTGGCTGTCGAGCAACATCACCTGAATGGGCTCGTCCTTGAGATTCCGCAGGGCCTGGCGTCGACTTAACGCGGTGAAGGCCCGGTGGCCCATATTTTCAAGAGCCGCTGACGTGGTCTGCAGAATGGTGGATTCGTCGTCGACGATAAGAATATTCATAGGGAGCAGCCGGTTGAAGCGGCCTGCATCATGCGAATTGCATTTTCAGCACTCATCAGCGGCCATCATCACGATTACAGGCTTTTCCTCTGGCAGAAAGTCCACCAGCTGCCAACC
>JAAAOD010000040.1 GCA_009908535.1 Verrucomicrobiota bacterium | reverse complement strand
TTCTCGGACCCCATCATAATGACGGCCTCCCGGGACCCTGGAGCTGGCGCGATTCGCCCGAACACCAGCCCCCGGGCGCGGACTACCGGCGCACGGCCTCCGGCCTTTTTACGCCGCCGAGGATAACTCTCTTGCACAAAGTAAACCCCATGCTTCCATGAAATATCCCCTCTCTTCCTGCCGGAGAAACGGCCGCTCCGCCGCTGCGGAAAGCGGCGGGTCCCGGCGTCTTGCCGGGCTGCGCCGCTTTGCCCGGCGCTGGTCGATTCCGGCCTTCGGCGCCCTCGCCCTGCTCTGGTTCATCGTGCGGGTCGTGCCAAAACCTTCGCGGGCCCTTTATCCCTGCATGCAGGCCTCCTTCCCGGTCGCCTCGGGCTTCGTCGCATGGCTCCTGAGTCTGCTCGGGATGCGCCTCGCCTGGCGGCGACTCGTCGCGAATCTGCGCGGACGGCAACCCCTCTACGCCGGCATGGCGGCCATGGGGGGCCTGATCGCCGGGGCCGCCTGGATCGCATGGATGCCGGAAAATTCTGTCCTTGCCGCTCCCACTGAGGAGCACGGCCCGATCGGTGAAGGCAAGGGCGTGTTCCCGGGACGCGTCGTTTACGTACACGCTCCGTCCGCCACGGAGTGGCCGGGCAAGGCGGAAGGCGGTCACTGGTCCGCTCCGGACCATGTGCAAGGTCCCACGGTGGAGAAGATGTTACGCGAAGCCATTCTCCGCCTCGGCGGCGGCGAGACCGTGCCGGCTTCATGGGACGCGATGTTCCGCCATTTCAACGAGCAACGAGGCCGCGGCGCACGGGGCTACGTCCCGGGGGAGAAGATCATGATCAAGACCAATCTGACCCTCAACAACGCCACCATGGGCGCGCTCGATGCCAACTATGACAAGGTGAAGGAGGGTTGGCTCGCCGACATCTGGAACAACACCGAGGTCGCCCCGCAGACCATCCTCGCCCTGCTGCGTCACCTTGTCTACGAGGTCGGGGTCGAGGAAGCGGATATTTTCATCGGCGATCCCGTCTGCCTTGTCCCCAACTACGTCTGGAAGGTCGTCCACCCCGAATTTCCGGAGGTCAACTTCGTGGAAAACCACGGCCAGCGGGGGCGTGTCCGGGCGGAATTTTCCGATGTGCCTTTTTACTGGAGCACGGACGAGGCGGACGGGAAAAAACAGGATTACCTGCCGCGCTCTTACGCGGAGGCCGCCTACCTCATCAACCTTGCCGTTCCCAAGAGCCACGGGCTCGGCGGTATCACCGCGTGCGCAAAAAATCACTACGGTTCCTTCATCCGTACCCCCGTGGGCAACCTTTGGGGCAGCGACCATGATTATTACAACCTGCACCAAGCGCTGCCGGGGGATGGAAGTGGCACGGAAGGGACCGGCCATTACCGTACCCTCGTCGATATCATGGGGCACGAGGGCCTGGGCGGAAAGACCCTCCTCTATCTTCTCGACGGCCTGTTCGCCGGACAAGGCTGGGATGGCTATCCGGTGAAGTGGAACATGGAGCCGTTCAACGGGGATTGGCCCTCCTGCCTGTTTGTCTCCATGGATCCGGTGGCGATCGATTCCGTAGCCTACGATTTTCTCGTCGCGGAATGGCCGCAGCTCGTTCTGGCCGAGACGCTCGGCCCGGGCGGCGCTGAGGACTACCTTCACGAGGCCGCGCTCGCGGACAATCCGCCCTCGGGCACGTTCTACGACCCCGAGCGCGACGGCAGGCGGATGGGCAGCCTCGGCGTGCATGAGCACTGGAATAATCCGGTGGATAAGCAATACAGCCGCAACCTTGGCGGCGACCACGGGATCGAATTGATCCGCTACGAGGTCACGGCGCCCGCTGCCGCGGCGGATCTTTCCGTACAGTGTGCCCTCCGGGCGGACAAGCTCCGCCTGCGCGCGATCCACCTCGACCCGGAAAAGGACCATGTCCTGGAACGTATCGATCCCGTCGCCGGCGAGGTCGTGGAGGTGCGGCCACTCCCGGGCGGCGTCTATGGCGCGCGGACAGATCTGTCTATCGACCCGGATGCGCCCTTTTTCTTGTACCGGGTACGCTCCCAGTGATCCCGCGGAGCGAAGCGATGAGATTTTCGATACGGCGTTTTCCTGCGGTTCTGCTTTGCGTCCTGTTGCCGTTGCCGCTCATGCTCACTGCCAAAGACTTTCCCATGCCTCCGAACATCGTCCTGATTCTTGCCGACGACCTTGGCGCCTGCGACCTCGGCTTCTTTGGGAACGCCGATGCCTCCACGCCGGTCCTCGACGCGCTCGCGGGGCGGTCCCTGCGCCACGAGGCCTTTTATGTCACGCCGGTCTGCGCGCCGACGCGCGCCGCCCTGCTGACGGGGCGGCACCATCTCCGCACCGGCGTGGCGGGCGTCCACGGTGGCAAGGACCACATTCACCGCTCGGAGACCCTCCTGCCGGAGGTACTGAAGGAAGCCGGCTACGTCAGCGGGATCTGGGGGAAGTGGCACAGCGGGACGGCCGACGGTTACCTTCCGCACCAGCGCGGCTTCG
>JAAAOD010000133.1 GCA_009908535.1 Verrucomicrobiota bacterium | reverse complement strand
GGAAAGGGACGAAGGAAAAATGAAGCGACTACAATATCTTCTCAACTGCACCATTTTGGCGGGCACCTGCCTCGGTCTGATCCCGGCGCCGTTCGCCGGTGCACAGGTCCTGGAAGACGAAGACCTCGGCGAAGTGGTTTCCAACTACGTCGTCGACCAGGATGTGTTCGGGGGCGGGGTCTTTTATTATCAGATCATCGTCGACGAAACCGGGGAAACGGTCGCCCGGGACAAGATGGACGAGGAGGGGATCGAGTCGATCATCCTTTCTCCGAACACCCGTTTCCGCCTTCTTTCCTTTTATGCCGAAACCCTTTCCTTTGGGTGGGTCACCTTCACCACGCCTCCCGCCGGACGGACCTTTGTCATCCCCACGGTGGAGTACCTCGAAATGACCGGTCTTGATGATACCGACGGCGACGATCTTCCCGACATCCATGAAACCATTGCCGGAACAAGTGCCACCAATCCGGATACCGACGGAGACGGCTTTGGTGACGGGGCTGAGGTGACGAGCGGAAAGAATCCTCTCGATGGCTTTATCGTCGATGTTGGCATTATCGCCAGTGGACCGACGTCCGGCCCGGCGGTGGACATCTGCGCGATCAACAACCTCGCCATCGTGGCAATGGGGCAGGCGGGCATCTCGGTTTTCAACGTGAAGGACGGGTTCGAGCCGGTACGTATCGCCCAGGTTAATACACCCGGGGACGCCCGCGCGGTGAGCTGCTTCAGCGATCTCGTCGTCGTGGCGGACGGCGGCGCCGGCCTCGCTGTCGTCGATATTTCCGATCCGGCCGGGGCCTTTATCACGCGGCAGGTACAGTTTGAAAGTCCGGCCGAGGCGGTTGTTTCCCGCGGTAATTTCGCCTATGTCGGCCTGCGCAACGGGGACATCGTCATGGTGGACACCTTGACGGGAACGGAGATCACCCGCTTCGAGGGGATCAGTGCCCGCATCCAGGACCTCGGCATCCGGGAGGAAGTCCTCTACGCTCTTACCGTCGGCACCTTGTATGCGATCGACATCCGTCTGGACGACTTCAGCCTCGCCAAATCGGAGACGGCCCCGGGCAGTTTCGGCGCGGGGGGATTCCGCTGGCGGCTCTTTGTCGGCGATGACTTCCTCTATGCAAACAACATCCAGGGATTCAACCTTTACGACATCAGCGATCCCCTGGATCCCGAACACAAGCAGCGCTTCCAGACCGGACAGCGCGGATGGAAGCAGATCGTTTCCACCGGTTCGCAGTTTGCGGTGGCTGTGACCAGTCCCAACAGTACCCGCGACGGACCGCACCATGTCGACCTTTACGAGGTCGGTGGCCTCGAGGACGAACCGCAGTACCTCCGGACGTTTGAAACCCCGGACATCGCCACGGCCGTATCCATCTACAATGCTCTTGCCTATGTCGCGGATGACGACGGGGGCCTGCAGGTCATCAATTACGCCTCTTTCGACGCCCAGGGAATTCCTCCGGAGATCACCGTGCGGCACAGCGGGGTGGACGGAACCGCCGAGGAAGGAAAAATTCTTTCCGTGGCCGTCGACGCCGTCGATGACGTGCAGGTGCGTAACGTGCAGTTTTTTGTTGATGACGAGCCCGTGACGCTCGACGGGAACTTTCCTTTTGAGACGGGGATCCTGACCCCGCTGATCACTTCGACAAAGCGGACCTTCTCGTTTTATGTCGTTGCTTCCGATACGGGCGGGAACGCGACGCGCTCGGAGACCATCACCCTCGAGCTGGTTCCCGACGCAACCCCGCCCATTGTCCGTCGCTTTGCACCCCGGGACGGCTCCATTATCGGCAACCTCGATGCCTATCTCGTCACCTTCAGCGAGCCCATCGAGACCTCCAGTATCCATGCGGATTCCGTTGAGGTGCGCAACGCCGGCCCGGACGACGTCTTCGGCAATGCCGACGACACCGTGCTGAGCGGAGTTTCGATGAGTTACGCCGAGGCCACGAACAGCCTTACCCTCGGCTTCGGGGAACTTCTTCCCGGTCTCTACCGGGTGCAGCTGTCGCCCCCCATCCAGGACCTCGCCGGGAACGAACTGGCCTCCGTGGAAAGCGCCACCTTTCGTATCTTCGGTTTCGGAGATGATGACAATGACGGGGTTCCCGACGACCTTGAGGAGCTTCTCGGCCTCGATCCCACCAAGGAGGACACCGACGGGGACGGCGTTATTGACGGGGATGAGGATGCCGACAACGACGGCCTTTCCAACACCGGTGAAGTGGTTCTTGAACGCGATCCGCTTGATCCCGATACCGACGGGGACGGCATTCTCGACGGTGATGAGGATGCCGACTTCGACGGCCTTTCCGACGGCGACGAATTCCGGAACCGGACCGATCCGTTGAAAGTGGATACGGACGGCGACGGCATCGACGATGTCAGCGAGGTCCTCGACGGCCTCGATCCTCTCGATCCCGATTCCGTTTATCCGCAGTTGGTCGTCTCCCTGTCGGTTTCCTTTATCAACGGTATCCAGTCGGAGGCGGACAGCCAGCTTCCGATGATGGTGGCGAGTCCGCTCGTTTCCTACATCAATGCTCTTTTCGAACCGCCGGAGGAAGGGCTCAGCACGGCCGTGGCTTCGCGAGTGGTCAGTTTCCTGAACGGCTTTACCGATCCGGTGGAGGAAGAGTTCCCCCTCAGCATCGCCTCTGCGCCGGTCAGTTACCTGAACGGACCCTTTGTGGCCATTCCGGAGAACCAGACCTTCTGGCAGGTATCGCAGCCGGTCAGTTACCGGAACGAGGAATGAGCTTTCTTCCCACCTCCCTGAAAATTCCAACCGCAAACCAACAAACCAACCCGAAAATGGACTCCACAAGAAAGAAAACCGCCCTTGCGGCGATCATCCTGTCGATCTCCGTCCCCCTCATGGGACAGACGGACGATCTTCCCTACGATAGTGGGTCGACCGGGGCTGACGGTGCCCTCGACGTCCCTCGAACCTTCCCCGAACTCTATGAATTCGGGTACGCCTACGACCGGAGCAACGACCAGATCGTGGTCTTCGGGGGACGGCGGATCAGCGGCAACCAGACTCGCCTGCAGACCCTTCTCTACGACGGAACGGAGTGGGTCGATCCGGATCCGGCGACCTTTGTCTCGGCGCGGCGGAATATGGATCTTGTCTATGACCGCGCGAATGAAAACGTCGTCATGTTCGGGGGTCTGCGCGCTGATAGTGTCCGGCTCGACGAAACATGGATCTGGGACGGGACGGACTGGACGCAGGCCAATCCGGCCAATTCCCCCTCGCCACGGTACGATTACCATATGTTCTGGGACGGGGCCAATAGCCGCGTCCTCCTTTACGGTGGCGATACCGCGGAGGGGTTTGTGAATGAACTTTGGGCATGGGACGGCACCAACTGGACCGAGCTGACCCTGACCAACGGTCCGGGGAATGCGAGTCGGGAACTCGATCACGCCGATATCGTCTATGATGAGGCCAACAACCGCGCCATCCTCTACAACGAATGGCAGCTGCAGACATGGTCTCTCGATACGACGACCCTGACATGGAGCGAGATCGACACCTCGGCAAACCCGAACATCGGTTGGGGTATCCAGCTAGCCTATGACGCCTCCCGGGGGGAGATCGTTATGGCCGGGGGCGCCAACGTAGGTGGGACCTGGGTATTTGACAACAATGACTGGGAGCAGCAATCACCGGAGAGCAACTACCGGTGGAGTTACAGCTATGGGATGATCTACAATCCCGACGATGGGCTGGTCTACCGTTTTTACGGTCGCGAAAACACCAACTTCAGTTACCAGGAAACCTACACATGGGATGGAACGACATGGGACTTTGTCGTGGGGCGTCACTACACCATCGACATGGCGGAGAAGGCCGACGGCATCTGGAACTACACCAGCATCTCCGTTCCTTCTTCTGTGGACGTTTTCTTCACGAAGAATGAAGCGAATACGCCCGTGCGGTGGCTCGCGACGGATTTTGTCGAAATCCACGGCAACGTAATCGTGGACGGACAGGATGCCTTTGACAACGACCAGTCCGGCGCGACCGCGGCCGGCGGTCCAGGTGGCTTTGACGGCGGCATCGGCGGGGTCCGTTTCGATGTTTCCGGAAGCTATGCCGGTACGCCCGGGCAGGGTCCCGGGGGCGGGGCCGTCCCGACCGATCCGGACCAGGACGGCAACGGGGGCACCTACAACGGAACCTATGGCAACCGGCTCATCCAGCCTCTGATCGGCGGTTCCGGGGGCAGCGGGGCAACATCCGCCGACACCTCCAGCGGGGGTAACGGCGGTGGTGGCGGCGGGGCCATCCTGATCGCTTCCTCGCGCGATGTTACCATCAACGGGGGTGTTTACGCCCGCGGCGGCGATGGCTGGCGCCAGGCCACAGGATCTTGGAACGGCGAGTATGGCGGGGGCGGATCCGGAGGAGCCATCCGCATCGTGGCCGACCGTATCAACGGCAACGGCACGATCAACGCCAATGGCGGGGACAGCCGCAGTGACGGCGGCGTCGGACGCATCCGTCTCGAAGCCTACTACCGGCCGATCGTTCCCAACGCCTCTCCGACTCCCTCCGCGACGGCTCCGACGGAGACCAGCGGCGAGGCTTTGGACGCCATGCTCTGGATCGCCAATGTGGCCGGTCAGGCCGTGGGTAACAACCCCACCGGCAGCCTCATCACGCCGGATGTCGTTTTCACGGAAGCCGGTTCGGTGACCATCTCAGTGGATAGTGAAAATATTCCCACGGGAACGCCGGTGGAATTGCGGATCACGACCTCCGGGGAAACCATCGAGTTGCCGGGGGACGGCCAGGCGGACGTGACCACCGCCGCCGACGGAACGGCCAGTTTCACGGCCACTGTCCCGGCCGGAGTCGGGACCGTCCAGGCCTTTGCCGAGTTCACGGTTGGTAATTGAGCGGTTTTCTCAACAGGAGTTCATTTAAACCGGCGGCAGCCGCGGTCCGAGTCCGCGGCTGCCGTTCGCCGTCAGGAAGAAAGATTGTGAGAAAGATCCGGGCATTCTTGATCGCGGGCCTCCTTTGCGGAATGGCGCCTGCAGCCAATGCTGCCGAGACAGGGAAAGCGATCCTGTTCTGGAATGACCAGTTCCTGCAGGCGGTTCGGGAATCCGCCACCGCTCCCGGACTGGCTTCCCGGAATCTGGCCATCCTCCATTGCGCCCTCTATGACGGACTCGCTGGCCTGGAAGAAAAGCCGCCCCTCCTTGTCGAAACCATGAGCGGCGGTAACGGGGTGAATGAGGAGGCTTTTGTCCATTCGGCCTCTTCTTTGCTGATTTCCGTCTTTTATCCCAGCCGCCGGGGGTTGTTGGAGCGGAAGGCGAAAGAACATCTGGAGGCGCTGAGACCCGAGCGTCGTGAAAGATCCACCGCCTATGCGCGCAAGGTCGCCGCCATGGCTCTCGAGCAGCGAAAAGGGGACGGGGCTGCGAATACGCTCACCTACATTCCCAGGGATGAAATCGGAAAATGGCGGCGTACCCCTCCGGCGTACCGGCCGCCGGAACTTTCGCACTGGTATCATGTGGAGCCGTTCGTGCTGCCTTCGGCCGACGCCTTTCGCCCGGAACCCGCGCCACCGCTTTCTTCGTCCGCTTATGCCCAAGCGGTGGAGGAGGTGCGCCGTTTGGGTGGTATCGAAAGTACGGAAAGAACGGAGGCGCAGACGCACATCGCGGAGTACTGGTCCTGCTTTTCCTACACTTCCACCCCGGCCGGGCACTGGAACCAGATTCTCTGCGGAATCTTCGCGGAGGCGGCGGGTCAGTACGACACCCTGTTTATCGCCCGCGCCTTCGCCCTCATGAACCTCGCCACGGCCGATGCCGGTATCGCGTCGTGGGATTGCAAATACCACTATGAATTCTGGCGCCCGGTGCACGCCATCCGCCTGGCGGACGAGGATGGCAATGCCGCTACGACAACGGATGCGGAATGGCTGTCCTATCTGGAGTCACCCCCGCATCCGGAATACGTTTCCGGGCACAGCACCTTCAGCGGCGCCGGGGCGCGCATGCTGGCCCTCGTCTTCGGGACCGACAAAATGGAATTTTCCGCCCGCAATGAATCCTTCCCCGACCGTCCCCGCCGCTTCACCTCCTTCTGGGACTGCGCCGAAGAATGTGGTCGCAGCCGTATTTACGGGGGTATTCACTACGAGTTTTCCAACCGCGCCGGTCTTGAACTGGGCAGACAGGTCGCGGATTATGTCTTCGCCAACGCTTTTTCACGGAACGAATCGTCATGATTCCTTCATTACAACACACCATGCGTCGACGCATTCTGCTCATTTTCAGTTTTATCCTGGCAGGTGTTCCCTGCCTCCGGGGAGCCTTGGAATGGGAAAGCGTGGAAAAGGTGGTGCCCAGCGGCCTGGAGACCGAGCGGGTCGAGGCGGCCTTTGCCTTCCGCAACACGGGGGAGGATCCTGTCGTCATCCTCGACATCAAGCACAGTTGCGGCTGCATGACCGAGGAGCTGGATAAGGAGGTGTACGAGCCCGGCGAGAGTGGTGAGATCCGTGTCGCCATGGATCTCGACAGCCTGCGAGGAGAACAGGTCAAGACGGTGAGGGTCTACACCAGCGAAAGCCCCGACATGCCGCGGATTCTCACCTTCATTACGGACGTGCCGGTCCGCTATGATCTCAAGCCCGGCATCCTCGCGTGGAAGTTCCGCTCTGAGCCGAAGGTGCGCCGCGCCAGCCTGACTTTCCATCCCGGGATCGATCCCGATCCCGGAAAGGTCCGCGTCCTCGTGGAGGATCGGGACAATACCGGGCTGGCCTTCAAGTCCGCCCTCAAAAAGGGAAGGCATTCGCACCACCTCTTTGTTGAAGTCCTTCCGAAGAAACTCGGTACCATGGGGCATAGTTACCTCAGCGTCTTTTATAACCATGGGGACGATGAGGTGCTTGTCGGCGAGGTCTATCTCATCGTGAACTGATGCGGCCTCTTGCTCGCTATTTCGCCGTCCTTGCGCTTGGGTTGTCGGGGTTGCCGGTTCCCTCCCGCGCCGCCGATCCGCTGGAGGCCACGTACCCCCTTGCCCGGGAGGTCAAGGAGGCGGCGGAGGAATGGCTGCTCGAGAACTTCCGTGACAAAGGGCTGTTCATTTACCGCTATCATCCGCCAACGGCGCGCCGCCCGGACAGGAACAATACCATCCGCCAGCTGATGGCCTCCATCATCGTCGCAAGGCGGGCGCAGGAGGATCCGGAGTGGATGGACCTTCACCGGCGCAATCTGCGCTTTGTCGATCGTTGGTGGTATCGTGAGGACGCCTTCGGCGGCTACATTTTTTATAACGAAAAATCCAAGCTGGGTGCGAATGCCCTCTATCTCCGGACCTTGCTGGCCAGCCCGATGTATCCTGACCTGCAGAATCGGGCCCGAAAGGTCTTCGACGGCATCCTCGCCCTGCAGAGCCTCGACGGTTCCTTTTCCCCCTGGTATGACGAACCGCCCTACGCCTACGACCGCGAACGCCTTCTGTACTTTTATTCGGGCGAGGCCCTTCTGGCCCTCGTCGAGTACTGGGAGAAGACCGGCGACGCCCTCGCCGAAGAAGCTGCCATCCGCTCCGCCGCCTACTACCTCGACCGCTACGTCGACGGGATGGAGGATCATTACTATCCGGCCTATGTTCCCTGGCATACCCTGTGTTACGAAAAGCTGTATCGACTTACCGGCAAGGAACGCTACCTCGCGGCCGTTTTCAAAATGAATGACCGGCTCCTTCAACTCCTCGACCGGGAAGCCTTCCCGGGACGATTCTATAATCCCCAAACCCCTGAATATGGCAACCCCCACGCCGCTTCCGACGGCATTTACCTCGAGAGCCTCGCCATTGCCTGCCGGCTTGCCAGGGAAACGGGGGAACGCATCCGCACCCAACTCTACGAGGATGCCATCCGGCTCGCCGTCGGCTACCTCCACCGCCTCCAGATCCGGGAGATCCAGCCGAATTGGAAAGCCCCGCCCCATCGCTACCTCGGCGCCATTCCCCGCCGGACCAACTCCCGCTGGATCCGTGTTGATAATATGCAGCACGCCATCGATGGTATGGAGCAGGTGCTGGAGCTGCGTAGGTGAAAGGGGTCAGACCTTGGATTTTGGCATATGCCAAAATCCAAGGTCTGACCCCTTTCCTTTTACTGACGTCGCATCTCGGCGCGGCGCATCGGCATACGGTCGATGCGGGCGAAGACGTCGGCGAGGTCAAGGTGAGGTTCGCGCATTTTCACGCCGCCGTCCTTGCCGACGAGGACGGCCTTGGCATCGGAGCCCTCGAAGTGGTCCTTGGTGATCTTTTCCGCGAAAGCTTCGGGCAGGGGATCGTCGGTATTCGTGCGGACGCCGTCGTCGCTGAGGATGAACCAGAGCAGGTGCCGTTCGTCGATGCCGGCCTTTTCCGCCTCCATGAGGAGAAGGAGGTCGTCCAAGTCATCCGTACGGCCGTCCACGAGGAGGATCCGCTGTTTCCACTGCCAGGGATGGAGGGGATCGGCGGGTGTAGCCCCCATGGCAGCGAAGGGAAGGCAGAGCAGGGAAGAGAAGAAAATGGCGGTAAGGAGACGCATCACTCAGGATCAAGAGAAATGAACAGTGGGTCGAAGATCGGGCAGCAAAGAAGCTTTGTCAAAGGAGGAGAAGAAAAGCGCCGGGACGGGAGCAGGGCGGCGGGAGCGACCGGGCAGAAGGGGTTGCCTGGTTTTTGGATGGACGCAGGCGAACCTTGGAGAAATTCAGCCAATCGTGCCCGAATTTCTTACGATTTCAGCTGAGAATTCCGGGAAAGTTGTTCAAAAGAATGCCGATGGTAACGGAAAAGCGGGTGACGCTTGTCACGGGAGCTAGTGGCTTTGTGGGGAGGCGTTTGTGCGAGCGGTTGCAACGGGAGCGGGCGCATGTGATTGCGATCGGGCGACAGGCAAAGAAAGGACCATGGGACGAATTCCGCGAGGCTGATTTATCGGCGGGGCGGATTGAGGAGGATCTCTGTCGCGGGGCGGACATAGTCTTTCATCTTGCCGGCAAGGCGCATGCGGTCTCGGAACGCAGTGGGGAGGCGGAGGAATATGAACCCGTTATTGTTGAAGGGACGCGGAGTCTGGTTGACGCCGCCCGGCGCAATGGGGTGGGAACCTTTATTTATGTGAGCAGTGCCAAAGCGATGGGGGAGGGCAATCCGGTCGGCTTGCCGCTGGCACCCATGGACGAGAGCTGGCCTCACACGCCGCAAAGCGCGTATGGGGCGGCGAAAATCAAGGCGGAAGCGATCGTCCATGAAAGCGGATTTGCCCATGCCGTGGTGCTGCGGCCGACCATGGTTTTCGGACCGGGGGAAAAAGGGAACCTGCCGCGCATGGTGGAGGCTGTGCGCCGGGGAAGCTTCCCTCCGATGCCGGATACGGGGAACCGGCGATCGATGATCTTTATCGACGATCTCGTCGGATATCTTTTCCGCGCCGCGACCATGCCGGTGGCCGCCGGAAAAACGTACATTGTTACCGGTCCCGACGCACCGGGGACACGTGCGCTCTATGACGCTTTGCGGGAGGGGATGGGGATGCCGCCCCAGGCGGTGTCGATACCGTATGGACTCCTGCGCTTTGCGGCCACGCTAGGCAGCTTCGGTTCCTTCTTTTTACGGCGCCGCCTGCCCCTGGACCTTGCGACGCTGCAGGAACTGACCGCCTCGGCCTGGTATTCCGGAGAAAGAGCCCGGCGCGAACTTGCCTATGAACCGAAGCAGTCGGCGCTGGACTGGCTGCGTGCAGCGAGCAAGCCCTATCCCGGGAAGAGGAAGGCGACACCGGATCGGTTTTAAGCTTTCTATCCGGATTTTCAACTCCTAGACCTTGTCACCATGCAACCCTGGCAGGCCCTGGCTACCCTCGTCATCGGAACCATGATCGGCAGTGGGGGCGTGTGGCTGGCGCGCGAGTACGCCCGCCGGCGCGACTGGCTGGATGTGCCCAACGAGAGGAGCTTCCATGAAACACCCGTTCCCCGGGTCGGTGGTCTCGGGATGCTTCTGCCCTTTATGCTGGCATTGCCGGTCCTTCTCTTTGTCCTGCCGGCCTCCCTGCCCGTGCTGCTTGCCGCGTTGTCAGCCCTCCTCATCGCGGCCTTTTCCTTTCTGGACGACTGGCGCGATTTATCGCGATGGCTCCGATTCTGTGTGCATGGGTTTCTCGCTGCCGTAGTCCTCTGGCTGTTCGCCTCCGCCTGGGCGGGCGGTAGCTTTCCTCTTTTCGGGGATTGGCTTCCTTCCTGGCTGGCAACCCTTCTGCTGCTGATCTGGATCACGGGCCTGATCAATGCCTACAATTTCATGGATGGTATTGACGGCATCGCCGCTCTCCAAGGGCTGGTGGCCATCCTCGGGTGGCTGAGTGTGGCCTTTGCGATGGGACATGCGACCCATTTGCCATTCAGCAGTGGTTATATCCCGCTGCTGCTTCTTTGCGGGGGCCTTCTTGGCTTCCTTTTTTTCAACTGGGCCCCGGCCAGTATTTTCATGGGGGACAGCGGGAGCACCTTTCTCGGCGGCTACCTCGCCATGCTGCCGCTGGTTTTCGCTTCGCAGGGCCTCCCCCTTGAGCGCGCGCTGGAGGCGGGGGTTTTCTTCCTATGGCCTTTTGTCGCCGATACCGGGACGACCTTTGTGCGCAGACTCTGGAAACGGGAGCAGATCTTTGAGGCCCACCGCACCCACTTGTACCAGGAACTGGCCGCCACCTTTCCGACGAGGGAAGCCGGACACCGCCTCACGAGCGTGATTTTTGCGACCTTGGCCCTGATCGGAGTGTTGCTTTACTGGACGCCCGGTCCGGTCTGGGCAAAGGGGGCGATTTGTGCATGGTTGTGGATTGCCCTCGCTTTCTGGACCTACGGACTCCGCCGGAAGGGAAATATCGGCTTGATAGTGCGAAATTCCGAAAGTGAGGATAGGGTGAAAGCAACAGAAAATTCAGTGGCCACAGCAACCCTAATGGACTTTGACATTTACCTCAGCCCGCCTGAAATCACCGAGGCGGAGAAAGTGCATGTGGCGAAGGCCTTTGCGAGCGGCTTTATCGCTCCGGTGGGGCCCCAGCTGAATGCATTCGAGAAAGGACTCGCCGACCATCTCGGAGTGCCCGATATTCTGGCTCTGAGCAGCGGTACGGCCGCGAACCATCTCGGCCTGCGTGGAATCGGGGTGGGGCCCGGCGACTGCGTGCTCTGCCCGGACTTGACCTTTATCGCCACCGTAAATCCGGTCCGCTACCTTGGCGCGGAGCCGGTCCTGGTCGATGTCGACCCCTCGACCTGGTCCATGGATCCAGCGCGGATGCGGGAAGCCATTGAGACCTTGCAGGGGGAGGGCCGGCGCGTGAAAGCGGCGGTGATCGTGCATCCCTTTGGAATTCCTGCCCCAATGGAAGAGCTTTTGTCGGTGGCCCGCGAGTTCGGGGTGCGGGTCCTCGAGGATTGCGCCGGTGCCTTCGGAACCATGGTCGGGGACCAGCCGGCGGGCACCCTCAGCGACGCCGGTGCCTTTTCCTTCAACGGGAACAAGGTGCTGACGACCAGCGGTGGGGGCGCCCTCTGGTTCCGCGACCAAAGCCTTTTCCAGGAAGCCCGCAGCTGGGCGAACCAGGGAAAGGAGCCGGGGGTGGTCGGCTATGTGCACGAATCCCTCGGTTATAATTACAAGCTCTCCAATATTTGTGCTGCCGTTGGCCTCGGCCAACTCGAAACCGTGAGGAATCGCCTCCGGCGCAAGGCGGAAGTTTTCCGCGCCTACGCCGCCCTTTTTGCCGACCGCGAGGATATTCTGCTCATGCCGGAGCCCGCTTTTGGGAGGAACAATTACTGGCTGACCTGCATCGGCTTCATCGAGGAAGGCAGGGCCCCGGAGATTGTCCGGAAATTGCGGGCGGAAGGCATCGAGTCCTCGCCGATGTGGCAGTCCATGCATCGGCAGAGCATTAACCACGACCTTCGCTGCTTTGGTGGAGAGGGGAGCAGGAAAATTGCAGCGCATTTCATTTGTCTCCCGAGCGGGACGACCCTATCAAATGAGGATATTGATCGAATCGCCTCCCGCGTACTCGATTGAGGCCTCCCGACTGAACCTCAACTCCACAACTCCATGTTATTTACCCGGAAAATCGGCAAGTTCCTCCGGGGGAAAACCACTCCCTGGCAAATTCTCTCTGCTTCCCTTCTCGGCGGATTGATTGGGAGTTTCCCCGGATTCACGCAGGGCCCGCTTTTGCTGCTCCTGCTTTTGTTCCTTCTGCTCATCCTGAACGCCAACCTTTTCGTAGGAGGGCTGGTTCTGCTGGGGTCGAAGATCCTTGTCCTCCTCCTGCTTCCATTGCTTTTCCGCATCGGGGTTTTCCTTCTCGAAGGACCCCTCGGAAATGTGGTCGCACCGTTGGTGAATGCCCCGGTGACAGCATGGTTCGGTCTGGAGTACTACGTCATGCTTCCGTCGCTTCTGTGCGGACTGCTCTTCGGTCTGGTTGTCGGCCTTGTCCTCCTGAAGGGGCTGAACGGCTTCCGCGAACGCATGGGCCGTCTGGAGGAGGGCTCCGAGAAGTACAATGCCTATGTAGCGAAGTGGTGGGTACGCGCGCTGGCCTGGATCTTCTTCGGAGGGCTTAAGGGCAAGAAGAGCTGGGAGGAACTGCGGCAGAAAAAAGTCGGGTTGCCGGTGCGCCCCCTGGGGATCGTTTTCGTTATCGGGCTGAGCGTCCTCCTGTACGTCGGGCTGCAATTGCTCGATACCCGGATCGTGACCAGCATCCTGCGGGACCGGCTGGAACAATTAAACGGAGCCACCGTTGATCTTGCCGCCCTTGAGATCCGCCCTGCCGAAGGCAAGGCGGTGGTCACCGGACTGGCCCTTGCGGACCCGGAAAACCTGGGCTCCAACCGGTTTTCCTCCGAGCGGATCGTGGCCAGTATCAGCGGGCTGAACCTGCTCGCCAAAAAGCTGGTCCTTGACGAGGTGATCGTCGAGGAAGCCGCTACCGGAACGGACCGCAGGATCCGCGGCCGTATTGTCGAAAAACCGTCCGAGAAGGAAGAAGAACCCGAAGAGCCGCAGGCCGAAGAGGAAGCGAAGCCGCTGGAGGAATATCTCGGCGAGGCCACGGTCTGGAAGGAACGCCTGGAAACCATCAAGCGATTGTATGACAAGGTCGCTCCGCACTTGAAGAAGGATGAAGAAAAGAAGGAGGAGCCGGCGCCGGAGGAGAAAGGCTGGTTCGGAAAGTTACAGGAACGGGCGAAGGAAAGCGGGTATACCGCCGTTACGGCGGACGGGCTCGTCCGTTCCTCCCCGCGCCTTTGGATCCGGCAGCTTTCTCTTGATAACCTTCGCGTAGCAGGATCGGAACAGCGCTTCGCTGTCAGTGGCACCGACCTCGCCACCCAGCCGCTCCTTCTCGAGCAGCGCGGGCGTGTGGAACTGACCCGCGACGACGGTGATTTCAGCCTGCAACTGCTATTACCGGGATCCACGGCTCCGTCGCGTAGTGGCCTCTCCGTGCGCATGGAGGACCTTGCCGTGTCGGATCTGGAAAAGGCCGCGGGCCGGACCTTGCCGTTACAGGGCGGCACCGTGGACTTCACCGGCGAAGGAGAGATCGATGCCGGAGAGCTGGATCTTCCCCTCAACGTGGTCCTGCGAAACACGACCGTGAATGCCTTCGGACAACAGCTCCAGGTGGATGAGTTGCCGCTGGAAATAAGGCTAAGCGGCCTCCTTGACCAGCCGCGCCTGGATGTTCCGCAAGACGCCCTGAAGGAAGCCGTCAAGGCAGGTGGCAAGCAGCAGCTGAAAAAAATGATCGATGAAAAAGCCGGTGATAAATTGAAGGAGCTGTTGCCTTTCGGGGGCTGAAGCGCTCCGTCTCCCTTTATGCCCGCGTTTTTCTGGCGCTGTTCCCTGCCCGTCTTTTTTGCCTTCGGCTGTCTTGCCTCGATTTACCGCGCGGCTCTCGGGCTGTATCCAAATGCGCAGTGGTTGCAAGAGCCCATCTGGACATGGATGTATCCATCGCTCTCCCTTGGCACGGGGATTGTCCTCCTGATTCTCCCGGCCCTGCTCCGCGTGCGGGTTGATTATCTGCTGCGGTCCGTGCTGGCCGTGGCTTTGACGGGGATCCTCCTCCTTCTGCCGCTGCTCATTGCGAGGGAAACGCAGTTGGCCGCCGATGCCATGGCGCGCAATGAGATTGCCGACCTTCGGGAATCCGTGCGCCTCGCCGAGGCGCGACGGCGGCAGGAAATGCGAAAGGAAATGCGTGCCAGGGAACGGGCGCAAGGGCCGGATCAGTACACCCAATATGAGGGCCAATTGCCTCCGGGACAGCTTCGGCTTCTGCGCCAGCTCGATGAGCGCATGCGGGACAAGGCGAAGGCCGAGGCCGAGGCCTATCGCAAGGCTTTGGAGGCCAATCCCATCCGAGGTCCCGAGGAATGGATCCGTTTCCGGACCCTTGATGAGCTGGAAACGGAAATTGCCCGCCACCGGGACCTCTATGAGCAAACCCGCCGCTTTACGGAGTTTTTCGAGTCCTTTGAGAAGCGCTACCTCGAACAAATTGAACAGGCCGCTCTCTCCCCCGCCGCTCGCCGGGTCGCCATCGCGGAGCTGGAACGCGTCCTCCAGTCCTGGCGCCGCGACCAGGCCTACGAGCTTCGCAAACTTGATCTCCAGGCCCTCGGCTCCGCCCTGCAGGCCCTCAGCGCCCTCCGCGAGGGCTGGGGCAGCTGGGCCTTCCTCCCCCGCGAGGATCAGCTTCGCTTTGACGATCCCTCCGTCGAGCAGCGCTTCCGCCACGGGATCCAACGGCTTCAACGTATTCAGGATGCGGTTCATGAGCGGAGGAAAAACTCCGGATCCTGAGCTTTTTTGCCCGCCGTTTTTTTTATGGACAGGCTTATTCACAGCGAGGCAGGGATCCGGTTGTAGTTATTCACTGCTGCCGGGTCAGCAACTGGCTCGTTACGAGGGGGTTACGCCTTCGCGACAAAACGGGGTGTCAATAAGGGAAAAGTTATTCACAAAGCATTGAAGCACAGGAGTTTAGGTTGACAGGCAGAGCGGCCTTTCCCAATGTTCCATGCAGTTCCTTGAAAGAACAGGCATTCCTCAAAAGAATGACCTCAGGATAATCCCGGGTAACCGGGGAACGGTCGGCCTTAATGAACGAGACCGGCCCCTCAGGAAACGGAGGTGGTGTGCTCCGAGGAGCCGCCGTGAAGCCTCACGCCTTGAGGCATATTTCACCGTTGGTGCCAGGACCGATCACACGGTCCTGCAGTGTGATTGCACACAACCGGCAA
>JAAAOD010000067.1 GCA_009908535.1 Verrucomicrobiota bacterium | reverse complement strand
CTGCATAAGCCACCGGCGGCCCCGCGGGTTGTCAGCGACGGCGCCACCGTCCTGCACGACTCGGAGGTGGCCGGGGATGAGCCCTACATGCTCGCGAAGAACCTTCCCGGTGTCGTCGTGGTCACGGACAAGGACCGGGTGAAGGCGGGCCTTTATGCAATCCGGCGGTTCGGGGTCGACACCCTTATCCTCGACGATGGCTTTCAGTATTTCCAGCTGCAGGATCACCTGCAACTTCTCCTTGTCGACAAGACGAACCCCTTCGGCAATGGCAGCCTGCTTCCGCGGGGGATCCTGCGCGAGCCGCTGGCCCAGATGAAGCGGGCCTCCTACGTCTTTCTGACCAAATCGGAGGAACCCGCGGATGAGGCTTTGCTGGCTACGCTCCGCCGGTACCGGCCCGAGAAAGAGTGGATTGAATGTTCCCACCGGCCGCGGCACTTGCGGCGGGTTAACGGCCTGGAGGAGCAGCCCCTTTCCTTTTTAAAGGGCAAACGGGTGGGCGCGCTCAGCGGCATCGCCACCCCGGAGAGTTTCGAGGCTTTTCTGACCGAACTCGGGGTGGCGGCGATCCGGCCCTTCCGCTTTCTCGACCACCACCGTTTCACCGCCACCGAGCTGAACAAGGTCGTGGCGGAGGCGAACGAGGACGCGCTGGATTGTCTGGTCACAACGGAAAAGGACGCGGTGCGCATCACCCCCTTCTTCGACCCCGGCCTGCCCATGTACTTCCTGCGCGTGGAGATCCAGTTATTGGGCGGTGCGGAGAGTTTTGAGGAGGCGGTTCGCCGGATTTGTTTTCCCCGGCAGGCGGCCGATGCCGACCGTTGGCGCAGCGGCCTGACCCAGCCGCCCTTCCCGGTTCGCCGACAGTAGCGCGCGCGCGTAGAATCATTCCATGGAAATTATCTTTTTAGGAACCGGCACCTCCCAGGGGGTTCCCATGATCGCCCACGATCCGGGGGACGCCTGTGACCTTACCGACCGGCGCAACTGGCGGACGCGGAGCAGCGCCCATATCCTGATGGGGAAGACGGCCGTCCAGGTCGACGCCGCGCCCGAATTCCGGCTGCAGTGCCTGTGGAACGACGTGCGCAGGGTGGACCACTTTATCCTCACCCATGGCCATGCCGACCACATCATGGGGATGGACGATCTCCGGCGTTTCATCGACTTGCGGGACGGGGAAGCTTTACCTGTTTACGGGACGGAGGAGGGGCTTGAACGGGTCCGGGCCATTTATCCCTACGCCATCCGGACCCGCCCGGAATTCAAGGGGTATCCGGCCTTTGTTCCCGAAGTCATGCCTTCCGCGCTTGCGGTCGACGGTGGACGGATCCGTTCCACTTTGCTTCCCCACGGGCGGATTGAGGTCCTCGGGCTTGTTTTTGAAGAGAACGGCAGCGGGCGCCGTTTGGCCTACTACACCGATTGCCGGGAACTCACGGAAGAGGCGTACCGTCTCGCCGACGGAGCGGACCTGCTCGTCCTCGACGCCTTACGCCCGCATCCGCATCCGACACACATGACCGTTGATGAAGCGGTCGCCACCGCGAAAAAGGTCGGAGCGCGGCGCACCTTTTTCACGCACATGACCTTCATGGTGGACCATGAGCGGGCCAACCGCGCGTTGCCGGAGGGAATGGCCTTCGCCTACGATGGCTTGCGGGTGAGACTGTAGGTATTCAGGCCTTCAGGTGAATCCGGTGAATGTGGCCGCATTCGGGAAGGCTGCCCAGGGCGGTGAGGATCCGTTCCTCCATGAACATCAATTCGCGGCGCAGGGTGGCATTGGCGACCTGAATGATGAGGGTGCCCGCGCGGTCGATCCGCTCCGGCCGGCAGCGGTCGGCATTTGTCCTGCCGACAATCCGGCTCCAGTTCTCGAGGATGGTTTCTTCCGGGGTGTTCCGGCCAAGATGATACCGTTCAATACACGTCTCGAGAAGGCTGTCCAGCTGCCGCGGGCCGGAGTCCCTCGATTCCGCGGGATCGAGAGGGAGGCCGCGCAACTGGCGGATCATCTCTTCGCCTTCGCGGGGAAAGGGCATCGGGCAAGCGGGTTTCTAAAGGGAGTGAATGGCTTCCCTGTGCACCGCAAGGGCCGCCTCCTTGATCGATTCGCTCATTGTCGGATGAGCGTGAATGGTCCGTCCGAGATCCTCCGCGCTGCCGCCGTACTCCATGTGCGCCACCACCGAGGCGATCATTTCCGAGGCGCCGGAGGCGATGATGGCCGCCCCGAGGATCCGGTCGCTGGCGGCGTCGGCGATAATTTTCGCCATGCCGTCGGTGGCGTCCTGGGCGAGAGCGCGGCCGTTGGCCTGTAGGGGAAATTTCCCTACATTGACGGCAATGCCCTGATCCTCGGCTTCCTTCTCGGTGAGGCCGACGGTGGCGATTTCGGGATCGGTGTAGATGACGTTGGCCACCCGCCCGTAGTCGACGTCCATGGCGGTGCCGGCGATTGCCTCGGCGACGGCGACCCCGTCCTCTTCAGCCTTGTGGGCCAGCATCGGACCGCTGGTAACGTCCCCGATGGCCCAGACCCCTTCCACTTTCGTCCGC
>JAAAOD010000056.1 GCA_009908535.1 Verrucomicrobiota bacterium | reverse complement strand
GGAAAGCCGTCGCCGGTTTTCCGCCTGCTGCGTTCCCCGGTCTTTTATCTTGGACTGGGCCTCTTCGGTCTCTTCTGGATCCATTCATGGAATCTGGCCTGGGACTGGACGACGATTCCCGACGGGCGCCCGAAACTGGTTTCGCAGACGCCGCCGGTACCCTGGCTGCCGACGGGCCTCGAGTCGACACTGGAGGGCAGCAATCCCTTTCGGTCCATGATGTTTTACGCCATCCCGTGGCTGAGCGGGTGCTGCGCCTGGGCGGGGCTGACGACGCGGCGCTCGGTGGCGGCCCTCCTGCACGGCATCGCCCTCTTCGGCGTGGCCTACGCCGGCGTGGCCCTGTATCAGCATTTCACAGGGGCGGAGAAGGTGCTGGGAATCTACGAGCCGCTGCCCAGCCGGGCGCATCAGGAGATCCCCTTCTGGGGAACGCTGATGAACGGCAATCACGCCGCCTTTCTGTTGATTCTCGTCAACGGCCTCTGTCTGGGCCTCTTTCTGTCCGGCTGGCATCGGGCTCTGCGCATGTTTCAGCGCGGAGGCGGGGCTTATCTGCTTTATCTTGCCTGTTCCCTTCCGGTGACCTTTTCGGTGCTTCTGGCGCAGGCGCGCGGGGCCATCATTGTCGTGGCCTTGCAATGGCTGCTTTTCCTTTTTATCTGCAGCGTCTTTTTCATCCGCCGGTTCGGCGCGAGGGGAACGGTCTTTCCAGTGGCCGTCGCCGGCTTCATCCTCTTCCTGACCTGGTCCTTCATCACCAATCCGGTTGTCTACGAACGGCAGAAGGAGGAATGGACGAAGACCTTCTCGCTGATCGAGAACCCGGAACTGGAAGCGCGGACCTACATGTACAAGGTGACGCGGGACATGGTCGTGGACCAGCCGTGGTACGGCCACGGAGCGGGAAGCTTCCGGTATTTGCATTTCCCCTACCTCGCCGAATATCCGGACTTCTCGATCAAGAAGTACCGATGGGAACGCAATCCGGAGACCGGCAAGCGGGAGCGCAGGGAGATCACTCTCTGGTTCCAGAACGCGCACGTGGACCTGATGGAGTACCTTGTCGAATGGGGGATCGTCGGCTGCGCCTTTCCAGTGGTGCTCATGCTTTACCTGCTGGGCCGCGCGGTCTGGTCGCACCGGGGCTGGGACCTCGGCATGTTCATGATTCTGCTGAGCTTTTTCCTCGTCTTCGGCGGTGCAGCGGTGGAATTCCACCTGCGCATTCCGCTCGTCCTGCTTGCGTGGTGGCTGACCTTCCTCTGCCTTGTCCGTCTCGGCGACCTGCGCGCCCGGGCCCTCGCCCCCTGACAGTGTTTCTCCCATGGCCAGTTCCCCCATTGATTTCCGCAACGAACTGAACGACGAACAGCACGCCGCCGTGACGGCGGAGCGCGGCCCGGCCCTCGTCCTCGCCGGGGCCGGTTCGGGAAAGACCCGCACTCTCACCTACCGCGTGGCCTGGCTGCTCGCGGAAAAGCAGGTCCATCCGGACGAACTGCTGCTGTTGACCTTCACGAACAAGGCCGCCCGCGAAATGATCGAGCGGGTGCAATCGCTGACCGGCCTCGGGCAGCGGCCGCGCTGGGGCGGCACCTTCCACTCCATCGGTGGTCGCATTCTGCGGCAGTTCGGGGAAACAGTTGGCGTTCCGCCGAACTACACCATCCTCGACCAGAGCGACTCCGAATCCCTCCTTACCACTGTCATCAAGGCGAAGGACAAGGCTTTCCTGAAGGACAAGAACCACCCGAAGGCGCGGGTGATCCAGAACCTGTATTCCTATGCGCGGAACACACGCCAATCCTTCCGCGATCTTTTCAACGACCGGTATCCGTGGCATGAGAAAATCAGCGCGGAGGTGCAGGAATTCACCCGCCTCTACGAAGCGGCGAAGCGCGAACAGCAGGTGGCCGACTTCGATGACCTTCTCGAGCTGTGGCTGCGCTTGCTGAAGGAGGATGAAAACGTCCTGCGGGCGCTGCGGAACCGCTTCCCCTGGATCCTCGTCGACGAGTACCAGGACACGAACGTCCTCCAGGCCGAGATTATCGACCTTATCGGCAACCACCACAACATCATGGCGGTCGGCGACGACGCGCAGTGCATCTACACGTGGCGTGGGGCGCATTTCGCCAACATCCGCAGTTTTCCGGAACGCCATCCCGGGACACGGGTCTACAAGATCCTCAAGAACTACCGCAGTACGCCGCCGATCCTGCAGCTGGCGAACAACGTCCTTGCCATGCAACCGGTGGACGCCGGTTACCCGAAAGAGCTGGTCGCCCACCGCGAGGGGGAAGTCCGTCCCTACGTGGTGCCGGTGGCGGACACGCGCCAGCAGGCGCAGTTCCTCGCCGCCCGCATCGAAGCGCTCTACGAGGAAGGCGTCGCCCTCGAGGACATGGCCGTCCTCTACCGCGCCCATTACCAGGCCCTCGACGCGCAGCTGGAACTGACGCGCCGCGGTATTCCCTTTCTTATTACAAGCGGTCTGCGTTTCTTCGAGCAGGCGCACGTGAAGGATTTCGTCGCGCAACTGCGCCTTCTCGCCAACCCCGAGGATTCCTCGGCCC
>JAAAOD010000280.1 GCA_009908535.1 Verrucomicrobiota bacterium | reverse complement strand
GGCGGTCATCGGTCACGAGATCGCGCACGTGGAACTTGAACACGCCAACCAGCGCATGTCCGCGGAGGCCCTGCGCGCGCTCGGCGGGGTCGGGGCCGTCGTCCTGACCGAGGATATGGAAGAGGACGACCGCAACAAAGTCCTTCTCGCCTACGGAATCGGAACCCAGCTGGGGGCCATTCTGCCCTACAGCCGCTACCACGAGCGGGAGGCCGACCGGCGCGGCCTCATGATCGCCGCCCGGGCCGGTTACGACCCGCGCGCGGCCATCACCTTCTGGGAAAAAATGCAGGGGGCGGGCGGGTCCGCACCACCGGAATTCCTTTCCACCCATCCGTCGTACCGGACACGCCTGCAAACGCTCCGCGAGGCCATGCCGGAAGCCCTCGCCCTCTACCGGGCGAACCGCCCGCAGCTTTAGCGTTGACGCCGCCTTGAAGGAAAAGACATAGCTTTTCCATGAGTGTTCTCCTGCTCACGGTTTTCCTGAGCCTTTTGCTGGTGAGCCTCTTTGTTGCCCTCTTTCTCGCAGAGCGACGGCGCAGGAAATTCGGAAGTTCCGAACAGGACGCCCTCCTCCCGTTCAGCGATGAGGACCAGCCCAAGGAACCGCCTCCGAAAACCTCCCGACTGCATCATTAATCCTGAGTTTACAGCCGCCTGCGGCGCCCTTTCCCATGACCACGGCCTCCCCGACTGCGAAAACGATAGAATACGATGATCACTACGTCCGTCTCTTCATGCTGGCGGGCATCATCTGGGGCTTTGTCGGCATGCTCGCCGGCCTGCTGATCGCCTTTCAGCTGAACTTCAGCTTCCTGAACCTCGAATTGCCTTGGCTCACCTTCGGGCGTCTGCGCCCGCTGCACACAAACGCAGCCATCTTCGCCTTTGTCGGCAACATGATGTTCGCGGGCATGTACCACTCGACGCAGCGCCTGTGCAAATGCCGGACCGCGAGCGACCTCCTCACCGGTATCCACTTCTGGGGCTGGCAGGCGATCATTGTCGGGGCGGCGATTACGCTGCCCCTCGGCCTGACGCAGAGCAAGGAGTACGCGGAGCTGATCTGGCCGCTCGATATCGCGGTCGCCGGCATCTGGATCGTCTTTGCGGTGAACTTTTTCTGGACGCTGGCGCGCCGCAACGAGCCTACGCTGTACGTCGCCATCTGGTTCTACATCGCGACCATCGTCACGGTGGCACTGCTGTATGTGGTGAACAACCTCGCCCTGCCGACGACGCTCCTGCACAGCTACCCGATCTTTGGTGGGGTGAAGGACGCGCTGGTGCAGTGGTGGTACGGGCACAACGCCGTCGCCTTCTTCCTCACCACGCCGATCCTCGGGATCATGTACTATTACATCCCGAAGGCGGCGAACCGGCCGGTTTACAGTTATCGCCTGAGCGTGGTCCACTTCTGGTCGCTGGTCTTCATCTACATCTGGGCGGGGCCGCACCACCTCCTCAACACCTCCCTTCCGCACTGGCTGCAGGCGCTCGGGATGCTCTTCTCCCTCATGCTCTGGGCGCCAAGCTGGGGCGGCATGCTCAACGGCCTTCTCACCCTGCGCGGCGCCTGGAACAAACTGCGCTATGATCCGGTGCTGAAGTTCCTCGCCGCCGGCGTCACCTTTTACGGCATGGCCACCTTCGAGGGCCCGCTGCTCTCCATCCGGGCGGTGAATTACCTCAGTCACTACACCGACTGGACGATCGGCCATGTCCACGGCGGCACCCTCGGCTGGAACGGCTTTATGGCGGCGGGCATGTTCTACTTCCTCGCCCCGCGGTTGTGGAAGACGAAGCTGTACTCCGTTGGCCTCGCAAACATGCACTTCTGGGTCGGGCTGGTCGGTATTCTGCTGTACGTCGCCTCCATGTGGGCGAGCGGCATCACGCAGGGCCTCATGCTGAACGGGACGGTGCAGAACGGCACCGTCCTCGCCTACCCCAATTTCCTCGACACGCTGAACGCCATCCGTCCCCTGATGCTGACGCGGGCCGTCGGCGGCACGCTCTACCTCGCCGGCTGGATCCTCCTTGTCGTGAATATTTACAAGACGATCAAGGGGGCCGAACCGGTCAACGGGACCATCACCGTGGAAAGCTCCGAGGAGGAGGAAACGCGGGAGATCGAGGGTAGCATCGGCCTCGCCGGCACGGTCTTCAACTGGCCGATGTTCTATTCCTTCTGGGTCATTCTCGGCCTCTCCCTCTGGTTCTTCGGCGGCGGCCTTCTCATGCTGGCCGGCATCGGCCTGACGACCTTTTTCTCCCTCCTTGCCATCGTTCATTTCCAAGCCACCAGCGCGCGCTGGAGCGAGTGGTACGAGAAACTGCTCGGGAACTGGGCGCCCTTCTCCATCCTCGTCTTCATCGCCGTGGCCATCGGGGGCATGATCCAGATCATTCCCACCCTCGTCGTGCAAAAGGCGGAGAACCTCGAGGACCGCGTGCAGATTCCCTACACTCCCCTGGAACTTGCCGGGCGCGACATCTATGTCGCCGAAGGCTGCTACAACTGCCACAGCCAGCAGATCCGCACGATGAAGCCGGACGTCCTCCGCTACGGCGACTATTCGCGGATCGGCGAGTCGATTTACGATTATCCCTTCCAGTGGGGTTCCAAGCGCACCGGCCCGGACCTCGCCCGCGAGGGCGGCAAGCGGCCGAATGTCTGGCATTTCGACCACATGCGCAAACCGCGCGACATCTCCCCGGGATCGAACATGCCGCCCTATCCGTGGCTGATGGAGAAGGAGACCGACCTCGACGCCCTGCCCGGCAAGATCGCTGCCATGCGTACCCTCGGCGTGCCTTATCCCGACTGGACAGAGGAGGACATCCGCCAGAGCGTGGAGGAACAGGCCGCCGGCATCGTCGACGACCTCGCGAAGAACTTTCGCGAAACCAGCGCCGACAAGCAGATCGTCGCCCTGATCGCGTATCTGCAGAAACTGGGTGCCTACGAGGACGTGGAAAGCGCGCGCGCCCGCATCGAATCCGCCCGCAAAGCCAACTGAGACGCCTTCATGTTCGACCGACTGACATTCGAAGACTGGTCCGCCATCCTCACCGCGGTCGCCTTCATCCTCTGCTTCGCCGCCTTTCTCTATTTCGTCTGGCGCGCCCTGCGCATGAGCAAGCGTCACCGCGACCATATGTCCAACCTGCCCCTCGAATCCGAACGCAAGCAACCGCCTGAAAATGAGCAATGACCCGCATAAAGCCGGCGAGGAGAAGGTCCGGCCCCATGTCTACGACGGCATCCAGGAATACGACAACCGCCTTCCCAACTGGTGGCTCTGGACCTTTTACGGGGCGATCATCTTCTCCGTGGTGTATTGGTTTTCCTGGTACAACGCGGATATCATGACTTCCGACGAAAAAGCCATCGACCGGAAGATGGCCAAGGTGGAGGAGCTGCGCCTCGCCTCCATCGGGGAGATCAGCAACGACGCCCTCTGGGAGATGAGCGGCAATCCCGGCTTTGTCGAGAGCGGGCAGGCCGTCTACCAGGATAAATGCGTCGCCTGCCACGGCCCCAATCTCGAGGGCGGGATCGGGCAGAACCTCGTCGACGCGGAGTGGAAGTGGGGGAACCAGCCGCTGAGCGTCTACAGCGTGGTCGCCAATGGCTCGCCCGACAAGACCGCCGGCATGCAGGCATGGATCGGAGAGCTGGGCCCGCAGAAAGTCAGCCAGGTGGTCGCGTATGTGCTGAGCCATCACACGCGCGACGAGATGGCCGAGGCCACCACCCTGAATACGCCCGTCGGTCTGTAAGGACCCGTTTCCATGAAGCCCAAGACCCCCAACCTCGACACCGTCACGACGATCAACGAGGACGGTTCGCGCTTCTTTATCCATCCCGCCGATGTGAAGGGCAAATGGATGCGCTGGCGCCGCCTCACCGCCCTGGTCCTCATCGGCATTTATATCCTGCTGCCATGGATTCCCATCAACGGCTATCCGGCGGTCTTCCTTGATGTCATGGAGCGGCGGTTCCATCTCTTCGGCTTCACCCTTGCGGCGCAGGACGCGTGGCTGCTTTTCTTTTTTGTCTCCGGACTGGCCTTTCTGCTCTTTTACGTGACCGCCTTCCTCGGGCGCGTCTGGTGCGGCTGGGCCTGTCCGCAAACCGTCTTTCTGGAGCATGTCTACCGGCGGGTGGAGCGCTGGATCGACGGAGACGCCACCGCGCGCAAGCGCCTCGACCGCACGCCCATGAACCCGGCCAAAATGCGGAAGCGGATCCTCAAGCACGGGATCTTCCTCCTCCTCTCGGCGGTCATCGCGCACATCTTCCTTTCCTACTTCATTTCCATTCCGCAGCTCTGGGAATGGATGCGGCTTTCGCCGCTGGAGCACTGGCAGGCCTTCCTCTTCGTCCTGATCTCGACGGCCCTGTTGTACTTGAACTTCGCGTTTTTTCGCGAGCAGCTGTGTATCATCATTTGCCCATACGGTCGCTTCCAGTCGGCCCTGCTGGACGACCATACGAAGAATGTGGCCTACGACTACACACGCGGCGAGCCGCCGGGGCCGGTCAAGGACCCGGAGGCGGGCGACTGCATCGATTGTCACCGCTGCATCCAGGTCTGCCCCACGGGCATCGACATCCGCCAGGGGATCCAGCTCGAATGCATCGGCTGCGCCGCCTGCATCGACGCCTGCGACGAGATCATGGACAAGGTGAAGCGGCCGCGCGGCCTCATCCGTTACGCCAGTGACGCCGAGCTCGAGGGCGGCCGCACGCGCTGGATCCGTCCGCGCACGATCCTGTACACCGCCCTGCTGCTGCTGGGGGCGGGAGTGGCCGGTTTCGCCTTCACCTCGGTGGAAAAGGCCACCGTAACGGCCACGCGCATGCCCGGTTCGCCCTTCTACGTCACCGAGGATTACGTGCGCAACCAGTATCAGGTGCGGCTCATCAACAAGGCCGGGGAGGACCTCACCTTCACCCTCGCGACCAACCGCGAAGAGATTCCCTTTCCCATCGAGACCTCCGGGTTCGCCGGCAGCGCCACTCTTTCCCCCATGGAGGAACGCAACACCACCTTCGTCGTGCAGGTGTCCCGGGACGCATATGAAGGGGCCTTCCCGCTCAAGATCCTCGTCGAAGTGGAACCGGGGGGCGTCGAAATAGTGGAGGAAGTCGAGTTCCTCGGGCCGACCCCGGAAATGCTCCGGCGGCAACAACCCTGAACCCTCCGCATGAAGGAAACAACGGACCGGAAAAAAAGCTCCGCCCGCTCGCTCTGGCTCTGGGTGGTCCTTGCCTTCGCCCTGCTCATCAGCGCGTGGAGCCTCCTCATCTACATAGCGACGGAAAACAGGCCGGAAATGGTTGAAATCGAGCAGCGCTGAGGCTCCCTTTTCCTTTCATGCCCGCGATGCTCCTGGTCCTCTTCCTTTTTCAAGGCGGTCTCGCCTTCGCCTTCAGCTATTTCGTCTGCACGATGGTGCTCGCCGACGAGGACGGTTTCCGCACCGCCGCCGGCATCGTGCGCAAGGTGCGCGGCGCCACGGTCGCTTTCAGTGTTCTCTTTCCGCCCCTGCTATACTTTGTTTTCCTGAAGAGCCTGCCCGAGGACAAGCCGGCGAGCCTCGCCTTCTGGCCGGCGTTGTGGATGCTGATTCTGCTCCTCTCGGTGGCCCTTGCCCTGAGCATTGCCTTGAAGCGATCCGCCGCTAAACTGGAGCTTTCATGATCGACGTCGGAAGCATCACCGGACCCTGGCCTGCCTTTGTCGCCGGCCTTGTCACAAGCCTGCATTGCGCGGGGATGTGCGGACCCATCGCCTGTTATCTTGCCCCGGCCGCCGGTTCGAGTCAGTCCTTCAGTACGGTGGCGGGGCTTTATCATCTGGGGCGGCTCCTTTCCTATACCGCGGTGGGGGCGGTCGCCGGCGGTATCGGCATGGTCGCGCTGGGCTGGGTGGACATCTACCAGCATTCCCTGAGCCGTTTCCTGCCCTACCTCCTCGTCCTCTTTTTCCTGCTGGTGGCATTGCGTATCGACAAATGGATACCCCAACCGAAAGGCTTCGGGAAGATCCTCGCCGGCGCGCGTCTCCGCCTGCAGCGGTTACCGCGCCCGCTCGCCGGTCTCGGCATCGGCCTCCTCACCCCCTTGCTACCCTGCGCTCCCCTCTACGCCATCTTCGGCCTTGCCCTCATGACGCAGTCCCCCGTGCGCGGGGCGGAATTCCTGCTTCTTTTCGGGCTCGGGACGCTGCCCCTGCTCTACGGTGTACAGGCGGCCTATTCGCGCTGGCAGGGGGCCGTTTCCCCCCTCACCATCTCCCGTCTGCAACGGGGCGTGGCCTTGGTCGCGGCGGTCGTTCTCGGCCTGCGCCTCTACTTCTTCGAAACCGGCCAGGGCGGCCTCTTCTGCGGCAGCATGTGAAGACCTGTATCCACTGCGGGACTCCCTTTTCCAGCGCTGCGCGGGGGGATTCCTCCTTCTGCTGCAACGGGTGCGAGTACGTTCACCGCCTGATCCACAAGGAGGGACTCGAGCATTATTACGACCTGCGCGACCCGAAGATCCGTCCGGTCTCCGCGACGGTCTTCCAGCCCCGCGATTTCACCTGGCTGGAGACCCGCGTGGCGGAGCTGGAGGCGGCCTCCCCGGGCACGGCGGAGATGGTGTTCGATCTGGAAGGCATTTCCTGCGTCGGGTGTGTCTGGCTGGTCGAGAAACTGTTCCGCGAGCAGCCGGGCGCCGTCCGGATCGAGATCAATACGCAGTACGGCCAGGTCCGCATGCAGTGGCGAAGCGGGATCTTTCCCGTCGTCGATTTCGCCCGGGAGATCCAGCAGTATGGCTACGTCCTCGGCCCCGCCGGGGAACGACCGCAGGAGGAAAGCCGCCGGCTCCTTGCGCGCCTCGGCATGTGCGGGGCCTTTGCCCTCAACGCGATGCTCTTCACCCTGCCCCGCTACCTCGGCATGGATCCCGCCTTCTCGCTGGCGCCGCTCTTCGAGCTGCTGGCGCTCCTTTTCGCCACCCTCAGTCTGCTCACCGGGGGCAGTTACTTCATCAAGCGCGGCTGGAAGGGTCTGCGGCAGGGCGTCCTGCACATCGATTTCCCCATCGGCCTCGGGCTCTCTGTCGCCTACGCGGGATCCCTCCTCGGCTGGTGGCTCGGGCTGGAGAGCTTTCTCTATTTCGATTTCGTCGCCATCTTCATCTTTCTTATGCTCGTTGGACGCTGGACGCAGGAACGCGCCCTCGAGGAAAACCGTCACCAATTGCTGAGCCGGAACCGGGCTCCACAAAAGGTGCAAATTGTCGAGGACGACCTCACCGGCGACCGCAGCGCGCCACTGGAAACCCTCACCCCCGGCATGCGCTTCCGCATTCTCCCTGGCGAGATCGTCCCCGCCCTTGCTGAACTCGAATCGCTGCGCGGCGGCTTTTCCCTCGAATGGATCAATGGGGAATCGGCCATGCGGGAATTCCAGACCGGCCAGTACGTTCCCTCCGGTGCGCAGAACATCGGCCTTGAGCCCGTTCTTCTGAAGGCGCGCCAGTCCTACGCCGATTCCCTTCTCAAGCGCCTCCTCGCCCCGGCGAAGGATGACGGACGCGATCTTCGCCTCGAGAAAATCCTCCGCGTCTACCTCGGGGTGGTCCTCGGCATCGCCTTCGCGGGCGCTCTCGGATGGTGGCTCTTCGCCGCCCAGCCGGTCACTGCAATGCAGGTCCTGCTCTCCGTCCTTGTGGTCTCCTGCCCTTGTGCTATCGGCGTGGCTGCTCCCCTCGCGGAGGAATGGGCCGTCCTGCAGCTGCGCCGCATCGGTGTTTTTGTGCGGGCACGCGGGCTCTTCCATAACCTCGCCCGCATCGGCCATATCGTCTTCGACAAGACCGGAACCCTTACCCTCGAGGCCCCGGAACTCGAAGAGCCGGACAGGCTGAAACACCTGCCCCCCGCCGACCGCGCCGTCCTGCGCAGCATGGTCCAGTCCTCCCTCCACCCCGTCTGCCGCGCCCTGCGCGAAGCCTTTCTCGCCGTGCCTGAGGAGGAAATCGCCGCTCCGGAATTGCTTCTGCACGAGGAAATCGGCATGGGCATCGAGGCATCCAGCGGCCGATCGAAATGGCGCCTCGGGCGCCCCGCCTGGGCCTGTCATGAAAATTCCCCTCCACCGGTCGGGCAGGCTATCTTTGCAAAGGAGGGTTCCCCCCTCGCCGCCTTCTCCTTCCGCGAAGCCGTCCGGGAGGATGCCCCCGAAGCCCTCCGCGCCCTCGGCAAGGGCCGCCGCCTCACCCTTCTCTCCGGCGACCGCAGGGACAAGGTCCTTGCCATGGCGCGCGACCTCGGTATCCCGGCCGACGCCGCCCTCGGCGAGCAGTCGCCCGACGAAAAAGCCCGCTTCGTTGAAAACCTGGCCTCGGAGGGAACGCTCTACATCGGTGACGGCGCCAACGACGCCCTTGCCTTCGATCACGCCACCGTCCGCGGCACCCCAGCTACCCCGCACGGCCTCCTGCAGGACCGCGCCGACTTCTTCTTCACCGGTCGCTCCCTCCACGGCATCCTTCGCCTCTTCCGCGTCCGCGACCGCCGCCGCCGCGCCCTCACCTCCGTCTTCGCCTTCACCATCGCCTACAACCTCACCGTCGTCGCCATCGCCCTCGCCGGCCACATGCACCCCCTCCTCGCCGCTATCCTCATGCCCCTCAGCTCCCTCGCCTCCATCGGCATCGTCGCCTTTGCCTATCGAAGGGTCAGCCGAAAAAGTCCATAACTTGCTGAAGGCTTTGGGTGTTCAGGACGCGGGCGGGGGTAAGCCTACCAAAGGGGTCAGACCTTGGATTTTGGCATGCACCGCTGATATCGGCTCACATTGCTTGGATGCCCCATGTGCAAGCGCTTGGCGATCCATCCATTCCCCGCACTCGTTTCCGCCCGCAACCGCCGACTGATTGCGATCTTCCAGTCGGCCAACTTCGGCGAAGCGGGAATATCATGCTCCTTTTTCTTCAAGATTCTTAATTCTTCTCTTATTAGTTTCTCCCACTTCGTTTCCTTCCATTTCCGAACCTCGGCTCCACCTCCGGATAAACTCCGTTCATCGCCGTCGAACTTCTCTTGCACACTGCGACGATAATCCTCGCTCCCCAGAATCCAGCAATCTTCCAACTCTTCGCGGAGCTTTTCCTCCTCTTCAGCACCAACGTCCGCACGGGTCTTGAGCCATTTTTCATAAGCTCTCATTCCATCCAGGCTGTCCGGTAAATTCAACGGTTCAAGAAATCCCGCACGGACCAGGCGCGGTGGCAAAGGTTCATTCCAGAACCAGGAATAACTCCCCGGACGGTAATTGCGTAAATCTTCCACGGATAGAAGTCCAGCGCGCACCGGATTTAAATGAACATAATCCACCACCCTACGTAAAGGTTCTCCCCGCTCCACCAAAGGTGATTTAAAACGGCCTTGGAACACATGCCCATACTCACCTCGAAATCGGTTAAAACGATTGGCGAATGTGCCTTGAAGCCATTGCATTCCTTTGCTGAGATTTGCCTCCGGTGTCTCGATAACGGCATGGTAGTGGTTTGACATAACCATAAACCCGTGCAGCAACCAGTTGCAGGATTCAGCTGCTTCGAACAAAGAGCGTTCAAAGGCCTCGCCACTTCCGGGATCATGGAATAAATCCTTTCGGTAATTCCCGCGGCTTATGACGTGGTATATCGCCCCGGAAAAACAAATACGTGGTTTTCGTGACATGCATAGAATCCCGCGGTCAATACCAGAACCACGCAAGTCCACCCCCTACCCAATTTCAGGGTGGTTTTATACCAAAATCCAAGGTCTGACCCCTTACATTACCCCTCCATCGGCATCGTCGCCCTGGCCTATCGAAGGGTCAGCCGAAAAAGTCCACAACTTGCTGAAGGCTACGGGTGTTCAGGACGCGGGCGGGGGTAAGGGCGCCTTTGCGGGCGGCGAGGATGCCGCAAAGGGTGTAGGCGAGGTCCTCGGTGGCATGGGCGTCGGGATTGATGGCGCAGAGGACGCCCTTTTCGGTGGCGAGGCGCCAGTGGCGCCAGTCGAGGTCCATCCGCCACGGATTGGCATTGAGCTCGATGACGACCTCGTTGGCGGCGGCGGCCTCGATCACCCTGCGGGCGTCGAAAGCATAGGGCTCGCGACGGAGGAGGAGTCGACCGCTGGGATGCCCCAGCATTTTGCGGCAGCCGGTGTCGGTCTCAAGGGCGCGAACGATGCGCCGGGTCATTTCGTCCGCGGAGAGGCCGCTCATGGAGACATGGATGGAGAGGACGGCGTAATCGAGTTCCTTGAGGAGGTCCTTTTCAAAATCGAGCCGCCCGTCCTTGAGAATATCCACCTCGCATCCGGCAAAGAGATGGGCCTTGTCGCCGGATTTCTCATTGAGTTTGCGCACCTGGTCCAATTGTTCGCGGAGGCGGTTTTCGTCGAGACCGTGCGCCTGAAAGGAGGCCTTGGAGTGGTCGGCGATGCCGAGGTAGTCCCATCCGTGTTCCCGGGCGGCGCGGGCCATTTCCTCAAGGGATGCCATCCCGTCGGAAGCCTTGGTGTGGTTGTGGAAAACGCCGCGCAGGTCGGCGTTCGTGATCAAGCGCGGCAGATCCCCCATTTCGGCAAGATCCAGTTCCTCAAGTCCCTCGCGCAGCTCCGGTGGAATGAAGGCGAGTCCAAGGGCGCCGAAGAGGTCCTTTTCCTCTTTCACATCGGAGCGGGCGAGGGGGCGCTCATAGGCCTTGGCGCCGTCGTCACCAGGGTCGTCGCTTTTCTTGAAGATCCCCCATTCGGAAAGGGAGAGGCCCTGCGCAAGGGCGCGCTGCCGCATTTTCACGTTGTGGTCCTTGGACCCCGTGAAGTGATGAAGGGCAAAGACGTAGCGGTCGTCGGGAACCACGCGGATATCGGCCTGCAGGCCGCCCTCGAAGCGGACGCTGGACTTGGTCTCGCCGTGCGCGGTCACTTCGGTGACGTTGGGACGCGAGACAAACCAGTCCATGATCGGCTTCGGTTTCGAGGAGCCGACAATGTAGTCAAGATCTCCCACCGTTTCGCTGCCCCGGCGGAAGCTGCCGGCGACTTCGGCCCGATCCACCTCGGGCAGTTGCTGCAGCTGTTCCAGCAAAGGCAAGGCCACGCCCTGCACGTCCCACCAGAGGTGACGCCGTCCGTAAGCGATGCGGTTCTCGATGCCGCGGAGCAGGTTCTCCACCGACTTTTTCCCGAAACCGGAAAGCCCGGCCACGCGGCCATCCTCGCAGGCCGTTTTGAGTTCCTCGATGCTTTCGATCCCGAGTTCGGTATGGACCTTGCGGATCTTCTTCGGGCCGAATCCGGGAATCTCGAGCATCTCCAGGAGGCCGTCGGGGATGCTCTCGCGCAGATCCGTATAAAGGGGCAGCTCCTGATTTTTACGGAGCTTTGCGATCTTCTCGACAAGGGCCTTCCCGATGCCGTTGACCTCGGCGAGGCGTTCCTCGGCAAGGAGGGTGTCAAGGTCCTCCTCGAGGCTTTCAAGGGCGCGGGCGCCATTCTGGTAGGCGCGGATTTTAAAGGGGTTCTCCCCTTTCAGTTCCAGCAGGGTCCCGATTTCCTCCAAGCGTCCGGCGATGTCGCGTACATCCATGCAAAAAGGAAAAGCCGGCCGCGAAGAAATCGCAAGGATACAGCCCCGGCGGATCCTTTACTTGCCGACAAGGGGGCGCTGTCGCCGCCGGGCCTTGACAAGATCACGCACGAAGGGACGGAAGCGGCTCACCTCGGCGCCCGCCCGGGCGTTTTCGGCGGCGATTGCGAAGGCAAGCCGCCACTGCTTCGCAAGAGTCCGCCACGCCGCAAGGACACCGTGCTTCGGATCGTAAATATGCGCGGCCTCCGAGGTCACCCCGTTCACTTCCATGATGCGGAGGCCCTCGCCCCGTCGAAGCGATTCCTCGTCGGGTGCCTTCACGTCAAAGCGGCCGAAAAAGAAACCAGGAACCGAAATCGCCCATGCCTCCACGCTCCTGAGCAGTTTCTCACTACAAAGATAACGACCGTCGAGAAAGAGGGAACCCAGCGCGTGGGTGCCGAGTTGCCCGAGGGCCACGGTCGCCCCTTTCGCGGGAATCTCCCCGAGCCGATCGGCGAAACGGCGAAGGAACAGGCCCAGCTGGGCCACGGCGCGGGGATGCCGGTGAAGAAGCTCCTCGAGGGTGGATTCGCCGTCCCCGACAACCTGTAGTTGCTTTTTAATGACAATGGAGAGGATTCGCCCGCGGGTCCAGGAGGGTGCCTTCGCGTAGAAAATGCCGGCCTCCAGGCCGCCGACGAATTCCTGCAGCAGCAGAGGCAGGGAGGTTTCGCGAAGGGCCTCTTTCGCCTCGTCGTCGTTACCCACAATCCGCACCCCGATCCCACGCTGCCCTTCGTCCGGCTTCAAAACCACTGGGAAGGGGAGGTTCAATTCCCGGCGGGCGACATCGAAGGCCTGCATCCGTTTCCCCGAATCCCCGCTCGGTATCCGCCGCCATCGGGCCACCGCCTCGTCGCTCCCCCTGAAGGCCGAAAGGATCGCGCTTTTGCTTTCGCCGAGAAAGCCCCCGTGCGGCATGAGCGGATTCACCGCCGTGACCAGCATCGGATTCCGATAGCGGAAGAGGGAATACATCACCATGTAAACCAAGAGCGGGCCGTTGAACTGCCATGAGGGCCAGAATTCCCAGCGCGTCGCGCGCAGCCACTTTCCCCGCAAACGGGCGCGGCCGCGGAAGGTCAGCAGAGGTATCAAGTAATGAAGAACAAAATACACGAGAAGGCCCGCCGCAATCAGCACTGGCAGGGCGAAAACCTCGTAGGCTCCGTAGAACTGCCGTAATTGGCTGCCGGCGAGAAAGGCGAGCCCCACGAGCAGGGGGGTCCAGAGCGCCGCCGCGAGGGCGAAGACGAGGAGGAAGCGCCAGAAGGGCGCGCGCAGAAGACCGGCGGAAAAGTAGGTGGCCGCGCGGGTTCCCGGAAGAAAGCGCGTGATGATAATAATCCACAAACCGTAGCGCTGGAACATGGCCTGCGCCCTTTCGAGTCCGTGCCGGGGCACAAACCAGCGCGCCCAGCGGTGCTCGAGGAGGGGGCGCCCGAAGTGATAACCCGCCGCGTAGAGCAGGCTGTCTCCGATAAGAATGCCCAGAAAGCTCGCCAGTACCGCCGATCCGTAGCCCAGTGTCCCCGCCGCCGCGAGGAGGCCGGCGCTGATGCCGGCGAGATCCTCGGAGGCAAGCGTCCCGACGGCGATAATCGTCATGAGGAGGAGACGCCCGATTCCCCGCAGCCGCTGGCGTTCCTGCCCGTGGAAAGGTTCCCATACCCGCCTCTGCGCGGCCACCGGAGCATCGGCGCGCCAACGGGCCTTGCCCGCCTCGACCGCCTTCAGAAACGGTATCCAATTATCCACGACAACCGCCGGCCTTCGCAGCGCGAGCAGATGTCCCCCGCCGACGAGGTCCATATCGGCCTGCGGCAGGAGGCGGGCATGTTCGCGCGCCGCCTCCACCGGGATGAGACTGTCGGATTTGCCGTGGAAAATCCAGACCGGTTTGCCCCACCGGCGCAGGTAGCGCCGGATCGGCCGTAGGTCGCTTTCCAGAAACTGCCGCGCGTATCCGAGGTGGAAAGGCTGGCGGGGGAAAAGTCCGAAGTGCGGGAGGGCGTACTTGGCCGCGTAAAGAAGGCCGAACTGCAAGCGGTGCACGGCATGGTTCAAGTGGTAATCTCCGAAAAGTTCCAATTCCTGTACCCCGAGACCGGAGAGGAGGGAAAGGGAGCGCACTTTCTCCGGAGCCTGCCGGGCAAGCTCGATGGCCACTCCGCCGCCCATGCTGAAGCCGCCGACATGCACCTCCTTCCAACCACCCTCGGAAAGGAAACGGTTCATCCATCGGGCCTGCGCGGCGATGCCAAGGTCGGCGGGATCCCTTGTCGAACCACCGAATCCGGGCAAATCTGGACGCAGAACATGAAATCCCCCGGCCGCGAGGCGCTCCGCGAGTCCGTGTAGTGAATTTTTCATGTCGGGACTCCCATGCAGCAGGAGCACGACCGGATCGGCCGGATCGCCCCAGACGTCATAGGCGATGTGGAGCTGTTCCTTGTTTCCGGCATTGAGCAGCCTCGTCTGCTTCCCTTCGGCGGGACGGTCGCCGGGAGGAAGCAGGCCCCAGATGAAATAGGAGAAGGCCAGCAGGACGAGATAGCCGAGGAGCAGACGCGCTTTGCCGCGAATTCGCTTCATGCGGAGGCGATCAAGAGCAGCGTTGTCTCAAGCGGCGGGGAAAAGGCGCTTGCCGCGCGCTCCCGGTAGGAAACGCGGGCCTCATCCCCATTCAGATGCACCTGCAATTGGCTGACCGTCCGCGCGTCTTCGCGATCCATACAAAGACCCAAAGCGGGCCTGACGGAGTTCCGCGTGCGCAGGATGGCGGCGGCCCGATCCGGACGAACATTCCCCTCTCCGGTCTGTTCTTTCCACAACCGACCGCGCGCGGCGGCAACCTCCGACGGCCGGTAGGAAGAGGTGGTGAGAAAGGTTTCCGGCGGAAAAATCCGTAAGCCCCCGCCGGGATCCCAGCTCGCATGGATCCCTTCTCCCTGCCGCAGGGCGTAAAGATGGAAGGGCGCGTACGGCGTGAAATCCGTCTTTTCGAGGCCTGCCTCCACCTCCCTTACCGAGCGTGCGGCCGACAGGTCCAGAACGAGGAGCCCGCGGCTCCGTTGTGCTCCCGTCCGGGAAACAGGAGAGGCCTCCCGGTAGCGGTTGAGCAGAACAAGGGCCAGGCCGTGCTCATTGACGGCGAACCACGTTCCGCCCCCGTCCGGATCCAGGGGGGCCAGTACCTTCACTCCGTCGATCTCGTGCGTGGCGGGGGGCTCGGCCCGCGCCCGGCTTCGCTGTTCGTCGCGGTTGAAACAGAGCCACCAGCCCGTCCGGTTTATGCCCCAAACAAGCGTGCACATGGCTCAGTCTTGCCGACCCTGTTCGTACCGCAGCGTCGAAGGAGCCACGCCGAAGCCCTCCGGGAACTGCCCGAGACCCAAACGCGTCGCGATGGCGACCGTAAGGGCGTAATGGTGAACGGTATGACTGAGGAGAAATTGGAGTTCCCGGCGCAGGGAGGACTCGCTGAAGGCGGGATCCCCTCCGTCATCCATCCGCACGGCCACAGCTTGGTCGAGATCCGCCTCGCCCAGCCATGCGAGCCCGGCCATCTGTTCACGCATTCGTTCGCAGGCGAAAGACGGATCCGTTTCCACCGCCTTTTCCCGGCTGCGCGCGTCGTAATCGATCTTCCCCTCTTCCCAACCGTCAAGAAAGGCAGCATAATGATCCAGATTGTGCCGGAAATGCCCGCCGATGGTACTGTTGAAAACCCCTTTGCTCACTTGCCGGTAGTGATCCGCGCGCAAGGTCTGCAGAAAGTCCACCCCCTGTTGCAGGCAGGAAAGGTTGGCGGCCACCAATGTGTTCATGCCCATGCGAACCCAAGCCTAGCCCCCGCATTCCGAAAAAGGCAATCATCCTCCGGAATTTCTTTTCCCATGACGTCCTTGCTCCCCAGCCTTACCTAGGCTATTCCACCTTATCGATGTCTGAGGAATCCTTCAACACCGTCGAAGAAGCCATCGACGCGGTCGCCGAGGGTCAGCTGGTCATCGTGGTGGATGACGAGGACCGCGAGA
>JAAAOD010000030.1 GCA_009908535.1 Verrucomicrobiota bacterium | reverse complement strand
CGTCGCTGAGGTCGATGATCTTCAATCGCCGGTGCCCGAAGGCAACGGGACCGCGCTGCAGCAGCCCGACGCCGTCGGGACCGCGGCGCTGCATCACCGCCATCATGGAGCGGAGCGTTTCCGCTCCCGGTTCGTTTCCGTCAAAGCGCCGTTCGCCGCAAATTCCGCACATCGTTTATTGGTATCGAGTTGGTTTCAGAGAGAGCCAATCAGGTTCTTCGACCCCGCGGGGGGGTGTCAAAAGGATATGGGGGCAAAAAAACAAATCGGCTCACGGTCACGGTCTCGGTTCACGGCTCTTGGAAAGAAAAAGGCTTTTATCCGCAACGGGGGTCGGGCATCGGGGATTTGGGGATCGCGAACCGCGAGCCGAGACCGCGACCGAGAGCCGATGGGGAGCCGATGGGGAAACCGTGGGACTCCGACTTCATGCTTGCCGCCCGGGGGGAAGGAAAGGGTAGCCTTTGCGGATGCCATCGAAGGAGCGGCAGTTGACCCTTCGGGCGATCTTGACGGGTTTTCTCCTCGGATCGCTGTTGGCCCCTTGCAACATTTACACGGGGCTGAAGATCGGGTTCTCCTTTAACATGTCGATCGCGGCGGCGTTGCTGAGCTATGCCTTCTGGAACGGGCGCCATTATTTCGGCAAGGGGGAACGTTGGGGACTGCTGGAAAACAACATCAACCAGACGACGGCCTCGGCGGCGGCTTCCATTCTCTCGGCGGGACTGGTCGCCCCCATCCCGGCGCTGACCCTGCTAACCGGCAAGAGCCTGTCCTATCCGGTGCTGGTTTTCTGGGTCTTCACGGTCAGTTTCGCGGGGGTGGTGACGGCGCTGGCGGTGCGGCGGCAAATGCTGGAGCGCGATGCCTTGCCCTTTCCGAACGGCATCGCCACGGCGGAGACGATACGCGAGATCTATGCGCGCGGGGCGGAGGCGGCCTACCGGATCAAGTTGCTGCTGGGGGCCGGGTTGATTTCCGGAGGGGCGAAGCTGGTGGACGGCTTGATCGCGCAGCTGCCCTCGCTGGTGCCGCCGCGTTCCTGGGGATTCGCGGCCCCGGAACGCGTTGTCGAGCAGGGCCTGGACCGGGTCAGCTGGCGCGCGCTCGGCCTTGAAATCCAGCCGTCCCTGCTCCTCTTAGGCTTCGGGGCCATCGTCGGACCGCGGGTGGGGATCTCGCTGTTGCTGGGGACGATCCTTGGCTGGGTCTGGTTCCCGCCGGAACTTCTGGAACGCGGCTGGGCGGAACCGGCCCTCGGGGAGGCCTCGTGGTACGAAGTCCTGCTGGAGTGGTTGCTCTGGCCGGGGGTGACCCTCATGGCGGCGACGGCGCTGCTTTCCTTTGCCATTTCCCTCGGGCGGATCGGCTGGCGGAGCTGGCAGCGGAGGAAAGGGGGAACGTCTTCCGGGGAGACGGACCCTGATTACCAGCCCGGCGGAAAGTGGCATTTCCCGCGGGGATGGTTTCTCGGCGGCGCGGCGGTGGCGCTGCTCGCCAGCGCCTTCGCGCAGGAGGCGATTTTCCGCATTCCCCTCTGGCTGGGAACGACGGCCTTTCTGCTTTCCTTCGTCCTTGCCATCGTGGCCGGCCGGGTCTCCGGAGAAACCGGCATTCCGCCCATCGGAGCTCTCGGCAAGATCACCCAGGTCACCTTCGGATTTCTTTCCCCCGCCAACACCACCGTGAACCTGATGTCCGCGAATGTCACCGGCGGCGCGGCCGGGCAGTGTTCGGACATGCTGCACGACCTGAAAACGGGGCTGCTCATCGGGGCGAACCTGCGCGCGCAGGTGATCGCGCAGCTCTTCGGCATCCTTGCCGGCTCGCTCGCCGGAAGCGCGGCCTACCTCATCCTCATCCCAGATCCGCAATCCATGCTCCTCACGTCCGAATGGCCGGCGCCGGCGGTGGCGACATGGAAAGCGGTGGCCGAAGTGATGGCGCAGGGCCTCGGAACCCTTCCGGAGGGCAGTGGACCGGCGGTGGCCACGGCGGTGGCGATCGGTGTGCTGCTCGCTATCCTCGAGTCGACCCTGCCGACGCGCGCCCGCCGCTTTGTCCCCAGTGCCTCCAGTATCGGCTTCGCCCTCATCATTCCCCCTTTTATCAGTCTGGCGATGTTTCTCGGATCGATGGCTCGTGTGCTGACTGAACGGATACGCCCGGACTGGAGTCGCCGCTACCTTATTGTCCTCGCCGCCGGACTGGTCGCCGGGGAAAGCCTCGCGGGGATTGTCACGGCGGTCGTCCGCTTTATTTCGTCTGTTGCATGAAAACCCTCGGCATGGACGCTGGCGCGGCGGAGCGTGGAAGCGAGGCTCAGCAGGAGCCAGTCGGCGGGCAGGCTCACAGGGCGAGTTGGCGGATGCGCTTGTAGTGGCGCGGTTCCACCGGTTGCACGGAAAGGCGCATGCCCCGGCGGGCCACCATCATTTCGGAAAGTTGCGCGTCCTCCTTGATTTGCCGCAGGGTGACCGGCCGTTTAAGGTCGGCAACGTAGCGAACATCCACGACCAGCCAGCTCGGTTTTTCCCCGGTCGCCTTCGGGTCGTAATAGTCGCTCTCGGGATCGAACTGGGTCGGGTCGGGATAGGCCGCTTCCGAGCTGATTTCG
>JAAAOD010000193.1 GCA_009908535.1 Verrucomicrobiota bacterium | reverse complement strand
TCCCAGCTCACCGGCAACTCGTCCGGAGCCGGCCCCGCAACAGTGAAGGCTTCATGGCAGGTCGGGCAGACGACGGTGCATTCCGGGTGCGGGTCCATGGGGAACTTTGTCCCTTTCCTCTTCCCGCCGCAACCCCTTCAGGCACGGAAGCAGAGGTAGCTTCTGCGGATGAAGCGCCGACCCAGCACCAGGACAAGCGTGAAAAGGGCAAGGAGGTAGACGGGAAGGGCCGGAAGGGAACGCGAAAAGACGATTTCCTGCACCGCTTCCCCGGAAAGGTCCTGCTCCGCCGCGGTGCGCAGGAAGGCGATCCAGCCCGTGTAGAGCAGGCTTGCGGCCCCGAGTCCGAGGTTCAGGGCGAGTCCTCGGAAGCTCAACACGGTCGCCCGGTGATGCGAATCTACGTGGCGGTTCAGGTAGGTGCTGGAGAGGAATCCAACCAGGCTCATCATGATAAAGGATCCGGCCGCGAAAACGACCCCGTAGCCCGGGATGGTGAAGCTGGTGCCGAGGAGGCTGAAGGTAAGCAGCCCGGTGAGAAAACAGAAGTTGAAGAACGGCGAATGCCGCCTGGCGAGATGGTGGCCGAGACGCGCCCCGGCGATCCCCAGCAGCGACATGCCCGCCCCGATCAGGCCGAAGGAGGCCGGGGCAAGGCCGATCGTCCGGTAGTATTCGCTCGCCAGCACCACGAACTGCCGGGCGACGCTGTCGAGGGCGAGCGCCGCGAGGATCACGAAAAGGACAAAACGATGGTCGAGCGTCCAGCGGGCGGCGGCAAAGACCTGTTGGAAGGGGCGGATGAGCTCGCTCCCTTCCGGGTTCTCCCTTTCCGGGGATCCGCTTGCGACCTCGCGCATGCGCAGTGTCGTGAAAAAGGCGATACAGGCCCAGACAAGCGTCAGGATGACGGGGAACCGGATGGTGAGCGAAGGTTCCAGTCCGGCCTCCACGCCAAGAAACCCAAAGGACTTGTTGAGGGCGTCGGCGTCATAGACGAAAGCGCCGATGATCATGGCGGCGAACATGCCGACGGAAAGGGTGCGGGTCGTTTTCTCAAGGAGGTCGCCCCATTCGTGTTCCCGGCCGAGGGCCTTCAGGGAATCGTAGGCAAGCGCCTCGTCGGCCCCGCTGGCGGCGGCCTCGGCAAGGCCGGAAAGAATCCGGTTGAGCAGAAAAGCGAGAAAGAGAATCAGGGCGTTACCCATGGGAACGAAGGCCAGCAAAGCCATCTCCAGGACCATCGTGCCGGAGGCGAAAACGAGCAGCGCCCGCCGTCCGAACAGGTCGGCCAGCGCGCCCGAGGGGACCTCCGCAAGGACGATGGTCAGCGCCCAGATGGCGTTCAGGATCGCGAACTGGCTCAGGCTGAGCCCGTAGTCGAGAAAAAGGATCGTGAAGACCGGATAGTAGAAGCGCGCATTGAAAAAGAGCCGGAAGAGGACGAAGAGGCGGAGGTTGCGCTCCAGCGAGGCGTGCTGCTCCGCCGCGGCTTTGCTCATTGGCCGCTGTCCTTTTCCGCTGCCTCTCCGGCGGGGAAGAGATCCTCCTGCGCGGGTCCGTGCGGTTGCGGGAGAACCTGTTTTTGGTGGTGGATGTGCTGCGGTGGACGCCCCACGCGGTAGTTGAGGGCCCGCTCGCACTCATCGACGATGCGGTCGCAGATTTTCCGCACGTGCGTGGTCAACCACATGTAAGTGTCGCTCTTCTCCCGGTAATCGGCGCGCCCGAAATGATCGACGCGCTCGTCCGCACGCAGGGCGTCGTTCTGCGCGAACTCTTTTTCGTTCTTGGGCTCGTAGACGGCATAGGCCTTTCCGCCATGCTTGCGAACGACGGAGAACACCGGCACGTCGCTGGGACCGTCCGCGACATAGATCATGTTCCGGATGGGCACGCGCCGGTCCTCCGGGCTGACCTTTGAATTCACGTCAATGGATTCAATTTTATTCGTACCCTTGTTGATCTCGAAGATGAAGCGGGTCTTGAGCGTGTTGTCGACGAGGTGCCCGATCTGCGCGACCTCCCGCGGCGCGTCCACTTCCAGCTCGGACTGGCTCTGGTAATCAGGTGGAAGCGGGTTCTCGATAAACTCGCAGCCGTACACCTGCTCCACGTAGGGAGCAATGGCGCTGCCCCGGATCATCTCGGCCAGACCGGTGGAGACGACGTAATGTTCGAGGCGGATTTCGTAGCGCGCGTAGACGGGATTGTTGGCGACGATTTCCTTCAGGGTACGGAAAAATTGCGGGAGCCCCTGATAAAAATGAAGTTTGCCGCCGAGCTGGCGCAGCACGGCGTTGCTCAGGCCGGGAAATTTCCCGTGGCGGACATAGGTGAGGATGTGGTTGAGGTACAAGCCGTCGGAGGCCGAGCTCAGCCCGCGTTCCTTGTAGCGGGCGGGAAGGTCGTTCACTTCCTTCCAGAAGGTCTTTTCCTCAATGCCGTAGTGCTCGAAAATCGGCCACTGCATGTAGCCCGGGATCAGCGTCTTGTCGAAATCCCAGATGCAGGCCACAATGTTCTGACGGTGAAGGGTGCTGTCCTCGGCCATGGAGTATCAGAATGACGCGGCGAACGGCGCGGTCAATGGCGGCCTTCCTTCCCCCCGTCATCGACCTAGCCGGTCGATGCT
>JAAAOD010000225.1 GCA_009908535.1 Verrucomicrobiota bacterium | reverse complement strand
CATGTCGAAGGGATCGGTCTGGTTGCGGATCTGGTCTAAAGCGATGGAACGTTTCATGGGATGGGCTTTCGGGTTGATGGTGGGTTGTTGTCGTTAAAAATCAGGACGGGGTCTCACACGGAGGCCCAGGGGAATCTCACACGGAGTCACGGAGGCGCGGAGTTGGGTTTTGAGTCCAATGGCGGGGTGGCGCCGGGCTCTGTGTCTCTGTCTCTCCGCGTCTCCGTGTGATCAGGTGTCCTCCTCCTCGATCCACGACTTGGCGCGGTCGACGGCTTTGCGCCAGTCGCGGCGGCGGCGGAGCATCGTCGAAGGTTCGGCCTTCGCCTCGTAGCGGCGGCCTTCCATCCAGTTTTGACGGATCTCGTCGCGGTCCTTCCAATAGCCGACGGCAAGACCCGCCAGATAGGCGGCGCCGAGGGCGGTCGTTTCGACGCAACTCGGTTGCACGACCGGTTTCTGCAGAAGGTCGGCCTGGAACTGCATCAGCGGTCGGCTTCGGGAAGCCCCGCCGTCGACGCGCAGTTCCTTCAGCGCGATGCCGCTGTCTTTTTCCATGCTCTGGATGAGGTCGTCCGACTGGAACGCGATGGAATCGAGGGCCGCCCGGCAGAGATGGGCCTTGTTGGTCCCGCGGGTCATGCCGAAGGCGGCGCCGCGGGCGAGCGGATCCCAGTGCGGCGCTCCCAGGCCGGTGAAGGCGGGAACAAGGAAGAGCCCGTTGCTGTCCTTGACCTTTTCCGCCCATTCGTCGCATTCCGGGGCGGAATCGATGAGCTGCAGCTCGTCCCGCAGCCACTGCACGACGGCGCCGCCGACAAAAATGGACCCCTCGAGGGCGTATTCGGTCTTGTCCCCGATCTTCCATGCGATGGTGGTGAGGAGGTTGTTCTGCGAGCGGATCGCCTTTTCCCCGGTTTGCATGAGAAGGAAGCAGCCCGTGCCGTAGGTGTTCTTGGCCATGCCCGGTTCGAAGCAGGCCTGGCCGAAAAGGGCGGCCTGCTGGTCGCCCGCGATGCCCGCGATGGGTACTCCTCCGGGATACTGGCTGTCGTCGATCTTTCCATACACCTCGCTGCTGGCCTTCACCTCGGGAAGCATTTGTCGCGGAATGTTCAGTACGGACAGCAGTTCCCCGTCCCATTCACCGGTGTGAATGTTGAAGAGGAGGGTGCGGCTGGCGTTGGTGACGTCGGTGACGTGGACCTTGCCGTTGGTGAATTTCCAGATCAGCCACGTGTCGACGGTTCCGCAGAGGAGATCCCCGGATTCCGCCTTTTCGCGCGCGCCGTCCACATTGTCGAGGATCCACGCGATCTTCGTTCCGCTGAAATAGGGATCGAGGAAGAGGCCGGTGCGGGAATTGAACAGCTCCTCTTTGCCGTCCGCCTTCAATTCACGGCACTTGCGTGCGGTGCGGCGGTCCTGCCAGACGATGCCCGGATAGACGGGCTGGCCGGTTTTCCGGTCCCAGACGATGGTCGTCTCACGCTGGTTGGTGATGCCGACGGCGGCGATGTTGGTCGTATCGAGGTTGGCGCGGGCGACCGCCTCGGCGGTCACCGTGCTCTGACTGGACCAGATATCCATGGGATCGTGCTCGATCCAGCCCGGTTTCGGGTAATGCTGCTTGAACTCTTTCTGCGCGACGCTGATCTGGCGTCCCTGCTTGTCGAAGACGATGGCGCGGGAACTGGTCGTTCCCTGGTCGATGGCGAGGATGTAGCGGTCTTTCTTCATTGGACACTCTCCGTTGTCACTGATACTTTACGGGTATGTCTGATCACGTATACAAGAAAGTCGAAGTCGTCGGATCCGCCACGGATTCACTGGAACACGCCATCGAAAACGCCGTCGAGCGCGCCGGGAAAACGCTGCGCAACATGCGCTGGTTCGAGGTCGACGAGATCCGCGGGCACATCGCGGACGGCAAAGTCGACCACTGGCAGGTGGGAGTGAAGATCGGATTCACGCTCGACGATCACAATTGAGGGTTGATTGAGGCGGCCCGGCGCTCCGGTCTGAAAGCGACGAACGATGCGAACGCTTGACGAGTTACTGGACACGCTGGAGGGCCTCGAGGGCCGCAGCTATAAAGCCTACAAGGACATCCGGGGCCGCTACGACGCCGGATGGTTTGGATTGGATGTCCTCTACGTTCAGGGGGATCCGTTTGCCGCGCCCAGCCGGGTGGAGATCCGCCTTTCCAACGAAGAGGCGGGTTTTCCGGACTGGGCGTTCTCGTCGCCTGCGCGCCTGCGCGCCCTCTGTGACTGGATCCACCGTCGGCTCGAAAGGGCCGCGCCGCGCGGTTCGCGTCGGCTGGGAACCGGGAAAGGGGGACAGCTGGGAATCAGCCGGGCCTCGCAGAAGGTGCTGGCGCGGACCTCCGTGCAATGGAAGGACGCCGGCTTCGCGATCCGCCTTTCCGTCGGCCTTCCCGCCCGGGGCCGCCGCATCATGGGGCGCGCCGCCGCCGACCTCTTCGCCGAACAGCTTCCGGACCTGATCGAGGGCGGGGCCTGCTTTACGGAAGGGGATGCGGAGGGCCTCCGCCGTCACGTGGAAACGGTGGAGGACGCCGCCGCGATGCGGGACCGGCTGCGTGACCACGGCCTCATCGCCTTCGTCGCGGACGGGGCGATCCTTCCG
>JAAAOD010000199.1 GCA_009908535.1 Verrucomicrobiota bacterium | reverse complement strand
TTCGTGTACACGGGAGAGCTTGCCTGCCGACGACAGTACCAGGATTGGCTCCTTACGGGCACCGAAGGGGTGCTTTGGCATCCCGGCGGGGAGCTGCAACCGTATTGGTGGATTCACGACGGCAAGGCCGGCGACCACCGCATCGGATTTGATGAGCATCACTGGTTTCCCGTACCCGTTCCCTGCGCGGAGGGGGGTAGCTGGCGGTTGCTCGGTCCCGGAAAGGCTGCGGCGAAACAGCGACTTTCCCTGCGGCTTCTCGGGGAGCGCCTCCGCGGGGCGACGGAATCTCACCCCCTGCGGGCGGAGGGTGCCCTGCGTGTACAGGAGATCGTCAATGCCGGTTACCTTTCGGCCCTCGCCCGGCGTTGTATTGAATTGCCACTACCGGCGGAGACGGAGTTCCCCATGGATCTTCTCGCCGCCGAAACCTATTGAACCCCATCTTGTCATGAAAATCATTGCCTCCACCTCCGCCTTCAAGAACGACCTCGACAACGCCCTGCAAGAGCTGGCCGCTCTCGGGTTCGACGCCGTCGACCTCATCCTGATCGAAAGCTGGGGACTGGTTTCCGTCGAGAGGCTGGTCACCTCCTTCGAGGAGGAGACGCGGCGCGTGCGCGGTCTTCTTGAAAAGCACGGCCTGCGCGCCCGCAGCGTCAATACGGCCTTTTCCCCGCAGCTCTTTGACCGGGAATCGGAACCGGCGAACGAGGAGCGGCGGCGGCAGGTGCGGGCGGTCTGCCGCTTCATGTACGCAATGGAGATTCCCATCGGCGCCCATTACCCGGGACACATTGCGGACTGGAAGGAGGATCCGGAAGGGGTCTGGAAGGGGACGGTGCAAAGCCTTCGCGAAATTCAGGACATCGCCGGCGAGGAGGGCGTGGTCCTCGCACCGGAACTGCATTTTCAGACGCCCTTCGAGCATCCGGAGGATGCGCGGAGGCTGTTGCGGGAGGTTCCCGGCCTTCCGTACACCTACGAGCCCTCGCACTTCATCGTGAACGGGTATGACTATTCCGCGACAAGCGACCTGCTGGACGGGGCCGTGCACTGCCACCTGCGCACCAGTGGCCGGGGGCAGTTGCAATGTCCGCCGGCCGAGGGCCTTGATTCCGTGCACTGGATGATGGAGCGCCTCCGCCGCCGGCATTACGAAGGCCTCGTTTCCATTGAGTACCTGCCCGGGGCGAGCTTCGATGTGAAGGAGGCCATTTCCTCCCTCGCCAAAAAGCTGGAGGCGTAACGTCCCGGCCGCGCGGAACAAAAAAAAGGCGAAGGCCGGAGCCTTCGCCTTGTGGGGCAGTGAAACAGTAGCGAGTCGAGGTTTGGTTACTCTGGGAAGACCACGTTCTCGCTGTATTGATTCGTCGAATAATCGTACAGGTAACTACCGACCCCTTCGACGTAGAACAGGTATTTCCAGCCGGCCGTGACGGAACCGGAACCATAGAAGTAGACCATCGGCCACATGGAACCGGAGGTGTGGAAGTAGTCGTTGACGCCACCGGAATACATCCAGAGGGATTCTTCCATACCGTAGATCCACTGCATCGGGCTTGTGTAGAGCCATGGGAAATCTCCATAGTAGAAGCCACCCATGTAGCCCATGGCCATGCCTTCCATTTCACCGGCGGTTGCTTCCGGGAAGAGGGCCGCCATGGCCTGCGGGGCGATGCCGCCCTGCGTCACGTCGATCCGGTTCAACCCGTTTGCGTCCGTGAACTGGATGCGGGAGGTGCGTTCATACAGACCGGTGTTTTCGGCCCAGCTGAACTCGGTTTCCCCGGCGCCGACCATGGGATCGAAGTCGATCGTGAGCCAGTCTTCCTCCGCCTCGATCGCGTACGCGACATCGGTGAAGTTGGTGGCCACCTCGTAGGTCGCATCGCCGGAGGAAGCTTCCCCTTCCAGCCCGATGACATCGGTATTGCCGTCGCCGAACATGGCCACGGCCGGCATGGCGGGAGCGACATAAGCCGTTCCGAAGTGCGCTGTGCCGTTCCAGTTCCAGTTGGCGTCATCACAGAAGAAGGCATGGGTCTTTTCCACGATCTCGTTGTCTTCCTCGTCCATTTCGCCGGTGCCGTCATTATCCACAATGGCGACGTCCATGCCCATCAGGCCTTCGTTGACGAAGGTGTCGAGGCCGGGAACAACGGCCATGTCGAGGGCGATTTCGAGGATGTAACCGGTTTCTGTCATGGAAACACTCCAGTCAATTCCCTCGAAGTCCTGGCCTTCATTGGCTCCCTTGGGGCCTTTGTAGCCATCAGGGTTTCCGGTCGGGTTTCCGAACCAGGCACCGGTGATGTCCGCTCCGGCGGAATTGTCGGCATTGAGAGCGAAGATGAGCTGGAAGTCATCCACCTCGTCATAGTTCGTGGGCCAGCCGACGCCTTCGCTGTCGCTGTTGTCGCCATCGAGGTAGACCTCGACGGAATCCCGGTTGCCGTCCTCAACGATGTTGCGGACGTCGTCGTCATCGACAATGACCGCCATGTAGAGCATTCCGTCATACCAGCCGGTGTGGAAAGCGCCGGAGTAGTCCAGCTGGTCCACCGGCGGGACATTGGCTCCTCCATCGGAGAAGAAGGTATCCACGGTCAGTCCGTTGGTGCGTTCCCATGCGAAGTCGGTCACGCTTCCATCGAGGGTGACGGCTTCGTGCAGTTCGTTCA
>JAAAOD010000238.1 GCA_009908535.1 Verrucomicrobiota bacterium | reverse complement strand
GGACCGGATCGACGGCGGCCTGGGCCGCCTGCACCCGCTTGCGTGTCTTGTCGGCGTCGAAGGTAAGGTTCGGCTGCAGTCCCGACCGTAGAATGCGAAAGAGGGAAGTGGTGCTCTGCCGGGGAACGTCGAAGGCCATCAGCTGAATCCGCAGGTTGCGGAGGCCCTCCTCCATGGAGAGAATGTCAACTTCCCGCAGTTGGCCGCTCTCGTCCTCGACATTGAAGAGGGTCAGCTTATCGGCGTCTTCGAGACGGAGATGATTCTCCTCCCCGTAAATCCCCCGCCGGTAGATCTCACCGAGAATGATGAGGCCCTCGGAAAGGACTTCGGCTGCTCGCTCCGGTCCCAATTGATTGTAAAGGGTGGCAAGGTCGTCGGGACGCAGGTTGAAGGGATTGCCCGGAGGATAGTCGCGCAGGAAGGTTGCCACCTCCTCGCCGCGCAATTCGGCCAGCTCCTGCGGGGCGTTTGCCGGCAGTTCGGCGAACTCGCGCAGGTCCGCGAACAATTGTCGGCTGTGATCGCGGAAGGAACGGTACTGGGAAAGGTCGAGCCGGAAGATCGGGGGCACCTTCTGGCGCACCGCTTCCATGCGCCGGTCGGTCTGGATGTCGCTGGTGTAGCTGAAGGGGACCTCCGCCGTGATGCGTACGCGGGAAACCTGGTTTTCCTGCACGAGGGGACCGGCGGTGGAGAGGCCGAAGAAGCAGATGGCCACCGCGAGCATCCAGAAAAGGACGTGCAGCGAGAAGGCGATCATGGAGCCGGAGTGGAGATTCCCGCGGACCGGGTGGGCGCGCTTGGTCCCGAGGCGCCGCTGACGCTGGACTTCCGCCTTTTTGCGGTTCGTTTGCTTGAATAAGCTCATGAGTCGGACGGGAGAGACCGTCGGGGGAGCGCCGCGGCGGGATTAATCGGGGCAGACCTCGCGCGGCTGGTGCGCCCCGGTCTGCGCTTCGTAGCGGGCATAAGCGTCAATGATTTCCTGCACGAGGGGGTTGCGCACGACGTCCTTGCCTTCGAAGTAATGAAAGGCCACGCCGGTGACCTCGGCGAGGACTTTCTCCGCCTCCTTGAGGCCGGAATACTTGTGCCGCGGGAGGTCGATCTGGGTCTTGTCCCCGGTGATGACCATGCGCGAGCCGTCCCCAAGGCGGGTCAGGAACATCATCATCTGTTCCGGGGTGCTGTTCTGGGCCTCGTCGAGGATGACGAAGGCGTTGGAGAGCGTGCGACCGCGCATGTAGGCGAGGGGGGCGATCTCCACCCGCAGGTGGCGATCTTCCTTGCGTTCCCCGTCCATGCCCATGAGGCGGCGACCCTCCCCGCGGCCGAGCATATCGTAAATGGCGTCGTGCAGAGGCAGAAGGTAAGGCTGGATTTTCTCGGACAGGTCGCCGGGGAGGAAGCCGAGGGCTTCCCCGGCCTCGACGGCGGGCCGCGTCAGGATGATCTTTTCCACCTTTTCCTCCTGCAGGGCCTGGAGGGCGGCGGCCACGGCAAGATAGGTCTTGCCCGTCCCGGCGGGACCGATGCCGAAAACGACGTCCCGCTCCCGCATGGAAAGCAGGTACTGTTTCTGGTTCAACGTTTTCGGGACAATGGAGCGGGAGCGAAGCTCAATCCGCAAGGGTTCCCCGAAGACCGCACGCATTTCCTCGATGCCATCGTGGGCGGCGAGATCGAGCATGTTGTTGAAGTCGCTGGTGGTGATTTTCAACCCTTGCCGACGTCCGGACTCAAGGAGGCGGAAAAAGTCGCGGGCGTTGGCGACCGGATCCTCTTCCCCGCGGATGCGCAACCAGTCGTCGCGGGAGACGATCTCGGTGGCGAGGGCCTCTTCGGCGCGGGCCAGATTTTCCTCACGCCCGCAATAAAGGTCGGCGAGGAAACGAGGGTTCTGGAAATGGAGGGTTTCCTCAGGCATCGGGCTTGTTCCGGTGCAACACTTCCCAGGTCTCTTCAAGGGCCTGGGGAAGCGAACGGGTTTTTCCGATCACGGTTAGAAAATTGGCATCGCCCTCCCACCGGGGTACGATGTGAGCGTGGAGGTGACGCGGAATTCCTGCCCCGCTCGCTTTTCCGAGGTTGAAGCCGACATTGAATCCGGAGGGATGCATCGCGTTGCGCAGCATCTTTTTGGCGAATACGATCAGATCCATCATCTCATGCCGCTCCTCGTCGCGGAGGTCGTCGAGGTCAGGTACTTCCCGGTACGGCACGATAAGGAGATGGCCGGGATTGTAGGGATAGCGGTTGAGGACGAGATAGTTGTGGTCGGCGCGGTGGACGATCAGGGCGGCGCGGTCATCCCCCATCCTGGGCAGTTCGCTGAATGGATTGCGGTGGCCGTCCTTCTCATCGGATTCCGATGTAATGTAATCCATCCGCCAGTATGCGTGGAGAATATCCATCCTGATGGATCACCCGAAAAGCTTGTGCGCGCCCGCCATGGCAGCAAGGGGCCCGTGAGGGAATGGAGCGGTCTGCGACGTCATAACCAGAAAGCCGGGCAATATGAGCTTCCCGGCCTCCTGCTGTAAAGTCTGAATTCCCGGGGCCGGGCGAAGGATTCATCCTTTTCTGTCCGGAAAGGTATGGTAGGCTGTGCGCATGGAAATGCAGTACCGCAATCTGGGGAAGTCCGGCCTTCAAGTCAGCGCGCTCTCCTTTGGCGCGTGGGTAACCTTCGGCAGTCAGGTGGAGGACGGCACGGCGGAGGCCTGCATGCAG
>JAAAOD010000229.1 GCA_009908535.1 Verrucomicrobiota bacterium | reverse complement strand
ATTTCATTCCGCCCCCCCCGCCGGAGGGCCTCACGCCGCCGGAAATGCCTCCGCAGGTGCGCCGCAGCATCCGTTCCTCCAACCGGACGAACGCCGGCAGCAACCAGCCTCCGGTGCCGAGGGAGGACCTCACCCAGGGACCCTCCGACCTCGTAGATGAACAGGACCCCTTCATGCAGGAAAACGTCGGGCTGATCCGCATTCCGGAAATGGGAACCAACGAGGTTCTCGAGATGCTGGAGAACCTCACCCGCAAACCGATCCTGCGCCAGCAGACATTGCCGACGGTGAAAATCACCTTCTTCAGTCAGGAGGCGTTGACCCGCGGCGAGGCCATCACCGCCATCGAGAGTCTGCTCGCCCTCAACGGCATCGCCATCACCACCCTCGGCGAAAAGTTCCTCAAAGCCGTCCCCTCCTCCATCATCAAGACGCAGGTCGCGCGCACATGGGAAGGCTCCACTCTCGGCGCGGAACCGACCCAGCGCATTTACGAAAAGCTCTTCGAGCTCGATTTCCTTACCGCGCAGGAGGCGGTCGCCCTTATCCAGCCGCTCATGTCCCAGGGCGCCCCCATCGCCTTCGACAAAAGCAACCGCATCCTCGTCACGGACGCCCTCGTCAACCTGCAGCGCCTTGAGCGCCTCCTGCCCACGCTCGACAAGCCCTCGGCCCTGCGCACGGAAATGCTCTTCTTCGAGCTGGAGAATATCGAGGCCGGGGAAGTCGTGCAGCGCCTGCAGCAGCTGGCCCAGGGTCCGCTGCGGCGCCGGTTCGAAAACAATACCACCTTTGAGGCGGACGAACGCACCAACCAGATCATCGCCTTCACCCACCCCTCCAACACAGATCTCATCACCGAGCTGATGGAACGCCTCGACATCGACGTGGCCCCGCAGACGGCCACGCAAATCTATTCCATCCGGTATGCCGATGCCACTGAGGTGGTGAACATCATCGAGCAGATCGTCACCGGACAGCGCGAGGTCCGGCAGGAAACCAGCGGGGATGCCAACAACAACACCAACGCCCGCCGGCAGGCCGCGCAGCGCCGCCAGAACAACGAGACCGTGGCGGCCGCGCGGGCCGAGGCCACCAACCTGCAGTTCTCCGATTTCCTCACCATCGTCCCCGACGAGCGCGCCAACACCATCGTGGCCTCGGGCACGAACAACGACCTGCGCTACCTCGAGCAGCTGGTCCAGGAAATCGACACCCTCCTCGCCCAAGTCCGTATCGAGGTGGTCATCGCCGATGTCACCCTGCGCAAAAACGATACCCGGGGAATCGACACCTTCGGTTTCAATTACACCGGCACAGGCTTCGACATCGACCTCGATGACCCCGATTCCACCTGGACGGCCAATCCCGGTTCCTTCTACGGAGTGTCGACCGGAGCCACCTGGGGCGGCGTCATTGAAGACGGCGAGGGAACCGGCGACGGGGAAAACGGAATCTCCGCCGAAGCCGGCGAATTCGGGATCAACGTCGTTCTCAACCGCATCGCCGAGAATGAGAACGCCAAAGTGCTCTCCGCGCCCACCATCGTGACGACGCACAACAAGGAAGCCATTGTCTCGGTGGGGCAGGAAGTACCGGTGATTACGGGCATCACGACCACGGACACCACCGGCACGGTCAGCGGCGCGGTGGAGCGCGAACAGGTCCAGTACCGCGACGTGAAACTGGAACTCACGGTGACGCCTCTGATCGGCTCCGACGGCGTCGTGCAGATGGAAATCGAGCAACAGGTGCAGGACCTCGGAGCCCCGGTCGATCTCGGCAACCGCAGCCAGCCGACCATCAACACGCGCACCGCGACCTCCTTCGTCAGTGTGAAAGACAAAGGCATGATCGCCCTCGGCGGCCTGCAGCGGCTGCAGCGCAGTAACAACCGGGGGCGCATGGCCCTCCTCGGTTCCATTCCCGTCGTGGGTGAGCTTTTCAAGAGCCGGGACACCAGTGTCGAGCGCACGGAACTGCTCATCTTCATCCGCCCGACCATCGTCCGCGACACCGAGGCCGCGGACAGGGACGCCAACCAGCTGATCGACGTCATGGAGGGCACCGAGGCCATCCGCGATTACCTTGATCACGGCACTTTCCGGGAAATCGAAAAAGAATCGGACGAACCGGAAAAAGAACCGGTCCCGCGCCGTTACCAACCCTGAGCTGATTTTTCGAACATGTGCGCCGAACCCGACACCCGCGCCGCCGCGCCTTCTCCGCTCGATTCGCTCGAGCCGGATCAGCGTGCCATGATCGAGGACGCTCCGCGGCAGAACCGCCTCCCTCTCCTCGCGCAGGCCCTGCGCAGGCCGGAGGCGGAAGTCCTGCAGGCCCTCGCCCGGGGTGACGAACTTCCCGTCCTCGAGGATTTTGAAATTCCGGAGGACGCCGCCGACCTCCTTCCGCTTCGCATGATGCACGAGTACCAGTGCCTGCCCGTTCGCGAGGAGCGACGGGAGGGGGAAGCCGGGGACAACGGAGGTCACCGCCGCGAACTTCCGCTCGTCACGGTCTGGCCGCCGGCGGCGGAGATGAACGACTGGGTCTATGCGGTCAGCGGCAAACACCCGCGCTGGTACCTCGGCCCGGCCAACCGTATCAGCGACACCATCACCCAGCGCTACGGCGTCGGCGCGGACTCGCTCAGCGAGTCGGACATCGCCACCGAAGACAGCGGCCGCCTCGAAGAGGTGGAGGAGGACGAAAACGCCGCCCTCATCCGCTTCGTCAACGAGGTCATCGCCAAGGCCA
>JAAAOD010000055.1 GCA_009908535.1 Verrucomicrobiota bacterium | reverse complement strand
AAGATCACCGTCGAGAATGAGGATCTCTCCCGCGCCGTCTACAGCATGGCCATTCAGCAGCGGCAGCGCCCCGAAGACCTTGCCAAGGAGCTCAAAAAGGACCGTGAACGGGTCCTCCAGCTGCAGCGCCAGATCCTTTTCGGCAAGACCCTCGACTTTATCCTTTCGCAAGCAAAGGAAGACGGGTCCGCTGCGCCGGTCCCGGAGGAAAAGAAGGAATCCTGATTGCGCGATTCGCGCATGCCCGCCATACTGCCATCAATGAGTTACTATTTACCGCTGCCACATGTTGTCGAAAGTGACGGCCGTACCGAAAAGAGCTGGGACATTTACAGCCGGCTCCTGAAGGACCGCATCATTTTCATCGGAACGCCCATCGACGACTATGTCGCGAACGCTGTCATTGCCCAGATGCTGCTGCTGCAGATGGAGGATCCGAAGAAGGACATCCAGCTGTATATCAATTCACCCGGCGGCAGCGTAACCGATGGCATGGCGATCTACGATACCATGCGGTTTCTCAGTTGCGACCTGAAGACCTATTGCATGGGCCAGGCCGCCAGCATGGCCACTGTCCTCCTCGCCGCCGGTACCCCGGGCAAACGATATGCGCTTCCGCACAGCCGCCTCATGCTGCACCAGCCGCAGGGCGGTGCCACCGGACAGTCGGCCGATATTTCCATCGCCGCACGCGAAATTCTGCGCTGGAAACAGACCCTGAACGAGGTCATTTCCGAACACTCCGGCCAGGCCGTGGAAAAAGTGGAAACAGATTCCGACCGCGATTTTTACATGACCGCGGAAGAGGCCCGCGACTACGGCCTCGTCGACCAGGTGATCCAGTTTAAAAAACCTGCTCCGCGTCAGGAAAAGGAGACCTGAGCATTTTATGGCACGCTCTTCAAAAATGACCTTCTGCAGTTTCTGCGGGAAATCCCAGTCGGAAGTCCGCAAGATGATCGCTGGTCCCTCCGGGGTCTACATCTGCGATTCCTGCGTCGATGTCTGCAAAACCATCATTGATCGCGAGCTGAAGGAAGGCGGAACGGAAACTTCCGACGGCGGGGCCAACGGCAGGCGTTTCAAGCTTGTCAAGCCGGCCGAAATCAAGGCCCAGCTCGATCGTGACGTTGTCGGCCAGGACCATGCGAAAAAGGTCCTCTCCGTCGCCGTCTACAATCACTACAAGCGCATCCAGGCCGAACAACAGCGGACAGGGCAGGGGAAAGGTCGCTCCGCCAACGGGAAGGAGCTCGTCGATATCGAAAAGAGCAACATCATGCTCGCCGGGCCCACCGGCAGCGGAAAAACGCTGCTCGCCCGTACCCTCGCCGATATGCTGGAGGTTCCGTTCGCCATCGCCGACGCGACCACGCTTACCGAGGCCGGCTATGTCGGAGAGGATGTCGAGAACATCGTCCTGCGGCTGCTGCAGTCCTCCAACTATGATGTCGCGAAAGCCGAATGCGGTATCATCTACGTCGACGAGATCGACAAGATCGGGCGCAAGACCGACAATGTATCCATTACCCGCGACGTCTCCGGGGAAGGGGTCCAGCAGGCGCTGCTGAAAATCCTCGAGGGAACGACCTGCAACGTTCCACCTCAGGGAGGTCGCAAGCATCCGAATCAGGAATATATCCAGGTCAACACGCGCAATATCCTTTTTATCTGTGGAGGTGCCTTTGTCGGCCTTGAAGACATTATCCGCCGACGGCTCGGGAAAGGGACCATCGGCTGGGAAGCCACCGAACAGAAGCAATGGAGCGGGGTGGAAATCTTCCGCGAGCTTGCCCCGGAGGATCTTGTCCGCTTCGGCCTCATCCCGGAATTCATCGGACGTCTCCCCGTTGTGTCTGTCCTCGAGGAACTCAAGGCCGAGGAACTGGAGCATATCCTCACGAAAACGCGCAACGCCATCGTGAAACAGTATGCCAAGCTCTTTGAAATGGAGGATGTGAAGCTGACGTTCCGCAAGGATGCTGTTCGCGCCGTCGCCGAAAAGGCCATCGCCCTCAAGACCGGCGCCCGCGCCCTGCGGTCCATCATGGAAGGCATCATGCTCGATGTCATGTATCAGCTTCCCGACTACGAAGGCGTGCAGGAGGTCATCATCACGCCCTCCGTCGTCAACGGCAAAGCCAAGCCAAAGCTGAAAATGAAGCAGGACGCGGCGTAATAACAGACTGGCTGAGTAGCCGAAATCGTAAGAATTTGGCCCGCCGCCCCGAGGAAGTAGCCGAATTCGTAAGAATTTGGCCCGCCGCCCCGAGGAAGTAGCCGAATTCGTAAGAATTTGGCCCGCCGCCCAAGTAGCCAAACTCTGACGACTTCCGCTACTGAAGGGCGCGTCCCGATGAGCGAGTCGCGCCCCTCCGCAACCAGCGCTGAAGCGCTGAACTGATCGGGCGACTGAAGGGCGCATCCCGATGAGCGAGGCCTTCAGGCCTTGTTGTGCCTCTCCGCCGTTTCCCCGCAGATCCACGCGCGGTAGCCCGAATGCCCGGAGGCGGGGGAGCCCGGGGTGGAGGGGACAAAATAAATGAAAGGCGGGCCGGAGGTCCGCCGGGATCGGGGCCAAAAGTCTTACGACTTCGGCTACCCCCTGACGGTTCCGACTGGATTCACCACTCCCCGGAATCCCCGGGCTTCAGGTCCTGCGCGAAGGCGACGAGAAGGCGGATGGTGTTTTCCACATCTTCGAGGTGGACGATCTCACTGGGGGTGTGCATGTACCGCAACGGAACGGATACCACCGCCGTTGCGGTACCACCGGGAGCCATCTGCAGCTCGCGTCCATC
>JAAAOD010000009.1 GCA_009908535.1 Verrucomicrobiota bacterium | reverse complement strand
AGTTCAGGATGGGCCCGGTAGCCGCGCTTTTTCCAGAATGGATCAAGCGGACGGTAATCGGCGGGCCGCATTGGGTGGTCGGCAGGGCGCAGGACCGCGCAGAAGGTCGTGTAGGGTCGCTGTAATTCCTGTGCGTGTTTTTCCCGCAGGTCGAAGAAGCGGTGCCCGAGACCGCGTCCCCGGTAAGCGGGCAGAAGGACGGATTCGCCTAAGTAGAGGTACTGCGTCGGTTCGAGCCCCTTTTCGAGAAAGGGCTTCCGGAAATCCTCCTCGGCTTCTTCCAGCGGAAGGGCGGTACTGGCCCCGACGACCGTTTCCCCGTCGCGGACAAGGACGACAAGGCTTTGAGGGGAATCGTGGTACATGCGCAGGTACTCGGCTTCGTAGTCGGGATCGCCCTCGTAGAGATAAGGGAAATCCCGGAAGACACGGATGCGGCAAGTGGCAATCTCCTTCAGGAACGGCTTGATCTGCGTTCCGTGCAGACATTGGAGCTGGAGCGAATCGGGCATTTGGCAAAAGTGGTAGAGAGGGTGCGCCAGGGGCAAGATGCCTTTAATCCTGCGGGAGCAGGAGGAGACGGTAGGCCTGCGGACCCGGCAGCAGCGGGGAGGGAAGCCCCTGTACCCAGTTTTCATGACCGGCGCGGTAGAAAGGGGACAGCACATGCCCGCTTTGTCCGGTCGGCATGTGAAAGATGGCGGTATTTTCCTGTCCCGGCTGGACAACCATTCGTTGCGAGGCCCCGAAGGCCGGTTTCTGGGCGCGCGGTGTGGTGCTGTAGCCCGGAAGTTCCACCGGGGGCATATCCAGCCACCGACCCAGCAGGGGCAACGCTCGCGAGAGGGGATGCTGCACCCGCAGTCGATTCAGTTCTCCGTGGTTCAGCTCCCCGGGGGTAAAATCGTGTTTCCTGAGCTCTGTGAGGACCTTCTCCACCGCCTGCCGGATAAGACCGTCCCAGTCGTTATCCGGACCGCACAACGCGGGATCCCCCGCCGTGACCAGCTGATACAGCGGTTCGTCCCAGCGAAAACTGTTGATCTGTAGTTGCGGACCTTCCTCGGGAAATAGCTCCGGGAGCAGCCGGGGATAAACCTCTCCTGCGATGTGGCTCCGGGCCAGACGAAGCAGCGGAAAGGCGGTGGAATCGACGGTGGCATGTCCGTCCCATGTGCGGAGGGCCTCGCGGAATGCTGCCCGGCGCGGGTTTTCGCCGATCCAGTCATCGGTGAGGGCGGCGAGGATCCGCTCTTGCCAGCGGTCGTGAAGCTGGCTGCGGTCGGAGAGCTGGATGGCGAGAAAATCGGCTTCCTCGAAGGGCCTGTCCTGTCCTTCCAGTGCCTCCAGGATTACCCGCGCGCGGGCATCGTCGGCGTAGCTTTCCTCTCCGAGCAGCTTGTCCGCACCCGTTCCCCGGTAGACGGGATTGTTCGCCGTCCAGATCAGGCCGGAAGCGGGGTTTACCCGTCGCGGAACTTTCTCCGGCGCAAGCCGACCCAGCCATTTCGCTTCCGGATGGCGGGAGCCGACCGGCAGCTTGGCCGAGCGGTCTCCCCGCTCCGGCATCCCCCCCATGAAGGTCCAGGCGATGTCGCCGTGCTGATCGGCCACGACAAAGTTCTGCAGCGGGATTCCGGCACGGCGGGCGATTTCCGTGGCCTCCTCGGTAGAGACCGCCTCGGCGAGCTGGAGATGATGAAGGTTGAAGTATTCCGGGTGGTGCCCGATCCACTGTACCGCCCATAATCCCCCGCCGAAACGGTTCTCCCGCACCGGACCGAAGATGGTTTCGCGCACCGGATGGCGGACCGGGTCCTCTCCCCGCACGCGGATCCGCTCCTCCTTTTCGGAAAAGGCCTTCCAGCCATTTACCGTCCGGTACATGCCGGGCTTCTCCGGATCGGTCTGCAGGCGGACAAGGTCGCTCATATCGGCTCCCGCGTTGGTGAATCCCCAGGCCACTTTGCCGTTCGTCCCAACAATCACTCCCGGGGCCCCGGGAAGCGTCACCCCCGTCACCGTGACGGTTCCCTCTTCACCCGGATAGGTCAACTGCGCCCGGTACCATGTGTTCGGGACCCTCAGCCCAAGGTGCAAGTCCGCCGCGACCTGCGCGACCCCGGATGCGGTCCGGTTCCCCGCGGCCGCCCAGGCGTTGCTGCCCGGGATGGACTCCGAAGGCAGGGCCGACAGGGCCGCCAGCGGCTCCTTCGCCGGTGCGGGCCAGAATTCCTTCGACGGGGGCGGATTCACCGGAAGGGCTTCGCCGACCAGAGGCACGGAATGAGCAAAGCCGTTGCGGAAGAGGAAAGCGAAGACTTCGGAGCTGAGGTGTTGCCGGGCAAAGGCCCGGTTTTCCTCGTCGCGGGCATCTTCGTCCTGGAGATCGAAAAACATCGCATAGCCGGCGAGGATGGAATCCTCCGGCAACCATGGCTCCGGTTGCTGTCGGATCACGAAATAGGGATAGGGGCGGCGCTTCAGGCTCTGGAGTCCCGCATTGACCCCCATGGCGTAGGTTTGCACGGCGTTCCGTTCCGCCGCGTCCAAATGGCGGTAGACGGTTTCCGCACGCGTCCGCATGCGGTGGAGTCGCCGGCGCTTGTCGAAGGCGACCGTTGCCTCCCCGAACAAGGCCGACAATTCCCCGGCGGCATTGCGCCGCAGCAGGTCCATCTGGAAAAAGCGGTCCTGTCCGTGCGCGAACCCAAGGGCGAAGTGGGCGTCCGCGCGCGAAGCCGCCTCGATGGTGACCATCCCTTCACGGTCTCGCACGAGAGAGGTCTCGCTTTCCAAACCAGCCACCGGAACGTCCCCTTCCAGGGTCGGCA
>JAAAOD010000273.1 GCA_009908535.1 Verrucomicrobiota bacterium | reverse complement strand
GATCTGGTGCTCGCGCCCATCCATTTTCGTATCGAAAATTTCCATACAAAGCAGGATGCGGACAACCGGTACGCCTTTTCAGCCCGGACAAGGGAAGAGGAAGAAATCAACCTCGAGGGCGTCCTGCGTCTCGATCCCCTCAGTGTGGAGGGCGACTTCTCCGCGAACGCCTTCAAGCTGCCCGAGTATTCCCTCTTCGCCGAAGAGATCTCCGATGCCCGTATCCATGACGGGACGCTCAGCTTTCATTTTCCCTTTTCCGCGCAGATTCTTGCCGACCCCTTCGCTCTGGATATCGACGGAGCCCGCGTGATGCTCGAGGGCGCCCATGCCACCATGCGCGGAAAGCGGGACGCCGATTTCACGCTTTCGAATCTGCTCATCGGGGATATTGTCGTCGGGGTCAGCGTGCCCGAAAGCGGGGAACTCAGCCTCGAAGCGGCCGCACGGATTGAATTGGACGGCTTCGACGGCCGCATGGACGGCGCGGAGTCGCCCTTTGCCACCTTCGCCTCTCTTCGCCTTGAAGAACTTGTTTTTACGATGGCGCCCATGTCCCTGCAGGCAGGGGAGATCGTCTGGACCCGCCCGGAAGCCATCATCCGCCGTGATGCCGAGGGCGAACTCGAACTACTGCAATTGCTTCCACCTGCCGACAGCGAGGACGCGGATCTGCCGGAAGAAACCATCGAGGAAGTCGGAGAGGCTCTTCCTGCCGGAACGGAAGCGGAGGATATGCCGTCCGGACCGCCCCTGGATCTCCGCATCGCCTCCTTCCGCCTCGAGGAAGGGAAAATCCGTTTTCAGGACGCCTCGGTCTCTCCGGCCGCGGACCTGCGCATGGAGCCGGTGCACGTGGATCTGGCCCCCGTCACGCTCGATCCGGAGACGCCCAGCAAATTAAAACTGGAGAGCACGATTCTCGGACAGGGCACGGTCAGCCTGGACGGCGAGTTGCGCCTCGTTGACCTGGAAAAGGCCACGAGCGCGCTCCTGAAGATTGAACAGCTTCCCATGACCGAACTCTCCCCCTACACGGTAATGGCCCTTGGGCAGCCGGTGGAACAAGGCGCCTTCACGGGCGAAGTGGATCTTTCCATTGAGGAGCAAAGGCTGGTGGCGGAAAACCTGCTCACCGTCGACCAGCTCCGCTTTGGTCCCGTGGCCGAGGGTTTCGAGGGCAAGACCTACCCCGTTGGAACCGCGATCGCCGTCATGGAAAACGGCAAAGGCCTCATCGAGTTGGATATTCCGGTCAGCGGCAGTCTGGCCGATCCCGCCTTCGATCCGAGCAAGGTGGTCGCCACCGCCATCCGCAACCTGTTCCTCAAGGCGATCACCGCCCCCTTCAATCTCGCCGTCAACATGACCGGCGGCATGCTCTCCGGGCTTACCTCCATGGCTTCGGGCGGAGGGGAGGACCTCGCCGACTTCTCCAAAGTCAGCTTCCAACCCGGTACAACCCAACCGCTTGACGAGGCCGCGCAGGTTTTCCCGGCCGTCGCGAACATGCTGGAACAGCGGCCCAACCTCCGGCTTACCTTGCGGGGAGCGTACCACCCCCGGAAGGACCGGCAGGCTCTGCTGGATCGCCAATTCGAGGAAACCCTTTCCGGTTACCAAGGGGAGTCCCGCGCCGCGAGGATCCGGGCCGCCTTCGGCGACGAGTTTGTGCCGGAAGTGGAACCGGAACCGTCCCCGAAAGAAGTTCAGACGGAGGTTCCCGCGGAAGATCCCGCGGAAGATCCCGTGGAAGATCCGCCCCCCGCGGAAGCCGCTCCAAGGGAGGCAACCTTTTATCTCGCTGACGAGGAAGCGCCTTCGCAGGAACGCCAAATCCGTTCCTTTTACCTCTCCAGTTCACGCAAACTACCGCTTATGCGGCGGATGGTGCGCACGTCCGGTCCTTCTGCGGAAACGCCCCCGGAGCAGGCGGGCGAAACTGCGGAGGAGAGCGAGGAGCCCGGGCCATCCAGCGATGCGGTTGCCCTTGAGGAACCGGAAGAGACTGCCGAAAAGGAGGATTCACGGGAATCCGCGGAACCGGTGGACGTCGAGGCGTCTCCTCAATCCGCGCAGGAGCCCGAACCGACCATTGCCGAGATGGAGGAACGTCTGCGGGAGAAGTGGCTGCGGGAGGAACCGGACCTCGGGCAACTCGCCCTCGAGCGCGCCCGCACGGCCCGTCGCCTTCTCCTCGGGAACCACGGGGCTCCCGCGGAACGTATTGAGGTTTCCGATACTGCGGAATCCTCCGAATCCATGGTACACTTTACCATTGAAAGCACCCTTGATCCCGGCGATTCCTGAGCGCGCCTATGAATTCTCTCCGCTTCCTTCACCGCCTTCTCCCGCCGGGCCTGATTCTCGGGTTTGCCCTTCTCACAGGGTGCACCTCCTCGGAAATCAGCGTGCCCAGTCGCTCCGCCCTCGAGCAGCTGCTGCTCAGCACTGCCACCGACAACGCTCTCAAGGGCCTCGAAATTCCCCAGGTGGCCGGGGAGAAAGTTTATCTGGAGGATGCGTATGTCGAGTCCTACGACGAGGACTACGTTGTTGGCTCCATCCGCGCCCTCCTCAGTGAAAACGGAGCCCTCCTCACCGACGACCGCGACGATGCCGATGTCATCGTGGAAGCCCGGGTCGGCGCCCTCGGCATGGATTCCGCCGAATCCCTGCTGGGTATTCCCTCCCTTCCCCTGCCCATCCCTTCCGTGGGCACGATCGAGACGCCCGAAGCCGCCCTGTACGCCTCCAAGAAAAAGGACTCCGTCGCCAAGATCGCCCTCCTCGGCTACCGCAAGGACGGCACCGGCCTCTTCTCCACCGAGCCCATCTCCGGAAAAGCCTAC
>JAAAOD010000081.1 GCA_009908535.1 Verrucomicrobiota bacterium | reverse complement strand
CAGTCACTGATCCTGCGGCTGCCCTGGCGCGGAAGGGGGGCCGTGCGGATCAGCTTGATGGACGGAAACCACCACGGCCGCGCCTGCGCGCGGCTGATGCGGTGGATCAGCACCGGCAGGGCGAGGCCGGCGAGGGCGAGAAGAAAGGCGGGCTGGGCGAAGGTCAGCATGGCGGCGCGGCAATCGGCTCAGGTCCGTTCGCGGTGGTGAAGGTAACTCGCGAGCGCCTCGCCGAGGGAATCCCGGGTGGAGAGGCGCCGGTACTCCACGCGCGAGCCCGACAGGCCGCGGCGCAGCTTCGAGGAGGCGGTGGACATGGCCTTGTCGTAGGCATCCGCTACCGCAAGCGGACTGGTCAGGCACTCGCGCCCGGTTTCAAGGTCGCGGAAGCGCGCCGCTTTGTCGCGGGGAAATTCGATTTCGTCGGGGTCGAGGATCTGCAGGGCGAGGACGTCGTAGTGACGGATCCGCACCCGGGCGAGCAGGGAAGGCAGGTCGTTCTCGGCCTCCAGCATGTCGGAAATGACGATGACCAGCCCGCGCCCGCGGAGGTGGTGCCCGAGATAGTCCATGGCGAGGCGGTGGTCGGCGGAGCCGGACGGCCGCGCCCGGGCGAGGGCGTGATGAATGGAAGCGTAACGGGCGGTGCGGTTCCCCGGCGGAAGGGCCTCGTGCAACTGGTCACTGTAGAGGTACAGTCCCGGATTGTCGCCCTGCCGGGAGGCGAGGTAGGCGAGGGTGGCCGCCACCATCGAGGCGTAGTGGAATTTCGTGCAGACCGCGCGCTCGCCCTTGTAGTTCATGGAGGCGCTGGTATCGACGAGAAGGCTGCAGTTCATGTCCGTCTCCTCCTCGTAGAGACGGGTCTGCAGGCGTTCGCGCCGGGCGTAGACCTTCCAGTCGATGGTACGGGGATCCTCTCCCGGCGTGTAGGGGCGGTACTGCTGGAATTCCGAGCCGAAGCCGTGGAAGAGGCTGCGGTGGAGTCCGGAAAGAAAGCCCTCCACGGCGACCTTTGCCATGAGGCTGTAGTTGGCAATGGCGCTGAGGTGGGCGGGATCGAGCAGTTGGGCGGAAGACGCGGGCACGAAGAGGATCGTTTAGAGAAACTGTTCCACGAGTCGGCCGACGATGGCGTCGCTTTTCAGGCCCTCGGCCTCGGCATGGAAATTGGGGACGACGCGGTGGCGCAGGATGGGGCCGGCAAGGGCGCGCAGGTCCTCCCGCGCGAGATGGGCCCGTCCGTGCAGGAGCGCCCGGGCCTTGCCCGCCATGACAAGGCCCTGGGAGGCGCGCGAGCCCGCGCCCCAGCTGACTTTTTCCGTCACGATCTGCGGGGCCGTGGGCGATTGGGGGCGGGTCGCCGCGACAAGGCGCACGGCGTCGGCCACCACTTCCTCGGCGGCCGGTACCTGCAGAACGAGGTCCTGCAGTTCGAGGATTTCCTCGCGCGAGAACACCGGCGCCGGCGGATCGGTCGGCGGGGAGGTCGTGGCCGCGACCATCCGCACTTCCTCCTCCTCCGGCAAATAATCCATGACCGGATTCAAAAGGAAGCGGTCCAGCTGCGCCTCCGGCAGCGGATAGGTGCCCTCCAGCTCGATCGGATTCTGCGTCGCAAGAACGAAAAAGGGCGGCTCGAGCGGCAGGTTGCGCCCGGCGGCGGTCACCTGGCCCTCGCCCATCGCCTCGAGCAGGGCCGCCTGCGTCTTCGGCGGGGTCCGGTTGATTTCGTCGGCGAGAAGCAGATGGGTGAAGACCGGGCCGGGAACAAAGCGGAAATGCCGTTTGCCGCTGGCGGGATCCTCCTCCACGACCTCCGTCCCGAAAATGTCCGCCGGCATCAGGTCCGGCGTGAACTGGATGCGGTTGAAGGACAGCGAGAGCGTCTGCGCCAGCGACTTCACAAGGAGCGTCTTGCCAAGGCCCGGAACCCCCGTCAGCAGGCAATGCCCGCGCGCAAGCAGGGCGATGAGCATGAGGTCGAGGACCTCCTCCTGGCCGACAAGGACCTTGCGCAGTTCGGTGAAAAGGCGCTCCCGCGCCATGCGGATTCGGTCAATGGATTCCATAAGGCAAAGCGCATAGCGTTCTCCCACTCAGCCCCCCTGTCAAAAGGGAAAGGGCGATTGCCGGGAGGGCGGGGAGAGCCTCGATCGGCGATTCCATTGCCCCGCCTTGACGCGGGGGAACTTTCAAGCATTAGATTATCTTCTAAGATTGATGAAAATTCGTTTATCCTCCGCCGTGCCGGGCGCTGTCCTCGCGACTTTGCCCGTTCTCCTTGCCGCCCAGAACTTGGCCGCGCAGACTTCCGAGGAATTACTCGAGCAGATAGATTTGCAGGACGAGGTAATCGCCGAGGCCAGCGCCGAGGTGGACGAAGCGGAAAACAATTTCGCCCAAGCGGAGGCCGACCTTGCACAATGCCGCATCGAAAATGCGCGATGCGAGGAGCTGGTCTCCCGGCGCGCGGCGGCGCAGGAGGCTGTCGCGCAGGCGGTGGCCGATCTGGAGGCGGCGCAAAGAAACTTCCAACGGGTGGAGGCCTTGTTTCAGCAGGGAGTGGTCAGCCGGGTGGAGTTTGAAGCCGCGGAGAATGATTTGGCCGTCGCGGAGAACAACCTTGGCACCCGCGAAGCGGAGTTGGCGGTCATCGAGTCCCAACTGGAACAATGCGAGGAAGAGGAAGCCTCCACGCCAAACCCCGCATGCGAGGACGCTGCCGCCCAAGTGGCGATCCGCGAGGAGGAACGGCAGGAAGCCGAGGCCCGGCGCGCCGCCGCCCTCGCGGTCAGGGCCGACCTCGTCGCCGACCTTGAGAACACCGTGGTCAAGGAAAACCGCCCCGATCCGGTGCAAACCACCGTTCTCGACGAAACTCCACAGATC
>JAAAOD010000213.1 GCA_009908535.1 Verrucomicrobiota bacterium | reverse complement strand
CGCAAAAGCGGGCGAGGGAGCTTTCCGCATCGCCGGTGAGGGCGACGGTGGTGAGCCCGAGCCGCTTGAGACTTGGAAGGAGGCGGAGGAGGTCCTCCGTTTCCCCGCTGTTGCTGACGAGCAGGCAGAGGTCGCCGTCGCGGCAGAGCCCGAGGTCGCCGTGGAGGGCCTGATTGGGATCGAGGAAGGAGGCGGGAACGGCGGTGGAGTTGAAGGTCCCGGTGAGCTTGAGGCAGATGGGCACGTTTTTGCCCACGCCGGTAAAGACCAGTTTCTTACCGGCGTTGCGGGTGGTTTCGAGCAGGCGGATGGTCGCGATAAAGCCCTTGTCGAGCCGTTGCCGGTTGAGGGCGAGGGCGTCCTGCTCGATGCGCAGGCATTCGCGGGCGGAGGCGAGGATGTCGTCGTCGGAAAAGGTCATGGGTCAAATTTTCCAAGGCGGTGATTGCAGTTCCGCTGGCTGGTACCTTCAGTGTGGTAGCAGATGGTAAACGGGAGAAAAGGGAAAAGCGCAGGCGTCCCCCGCGCCCTTGGCATAATCGGTCTTCTCGCCCTCTGGCTGCTGACGGCGTGCGCGCCGGAAGGAGAACTGCGGAAGGAGACCGACGAACGGGCCTTCCGGAGGGGAAAAAGCCTCCTTCGCGAAGGGCGCAAGGACGAGGCCCTGCAGGCCTTCCTTTCGGTGGTGCAGGCGCGCCCGGACGCGGCGGAATCGCATCTCGAGGCGGGGTTGCTTTACCTCGACCATCTCGACGACCCGCTTTCCGCGCTGTATCATTTCCGCCAGTACCTCGGGACGAAGCCCAACGCGAAGCAGGCGGAGTTCGTCCGCGAGCTGGTGCGGACGGCGGAGAAAGATTTTATCCAGAGCCTGCCCGGGGAACCGTTGGGGGGACAGACCGCGCGGGCGGACCTGATGGACAAGGTGAAGTCGCTGCAGCAGGAGAACACGCAACTCAAGCAGCAGCTGACCCGGCAGGAGGAGACCGTGGACCAGTACGAAGTAGCCCTCGAAGAGGCGCGGACCCGCCTCGAGGAAGCGAACGCCCTTGCACCCGACGAAAGCGCGGATGAAGTGGCCCCGATCGTCATCGCGCAACCGGATCCGGAGCAGGCCGCGGAAGCGGAGCGGGAGGTGCCGGAGACCTACACCGTGCAAAGCGGCGACACCCTCAGCCGCATCAGCCGGAAAGTCTACGGACGCTCCGGGCGCTGGGCGGATATTTTCGAGGCGAACCGGGATCAGTTGCCGAGTCCGAACGCCCTGCAACCCGGCCAGGTCCTGCAGATTCCGGAATGAGGTATTTTGACTGGAACGCGACCGCGCCGGTGCTGCCGGAGGCCTTCGAGGCGTACCGGAAGGCGGCGGAGACGAGCTGGGCCAATCCCTCCACCGCCTATCGGGCGGGAGCGAGGGCGCGGAACGACCTCGAGCGGGCGCGGGAGCGCATGCGCGCGCTTTGCCGTTTCCCGGAGGCGGAAGTGGTCTTTACTTCCGGGGCGACGGAGGCGATCAACGGCTACCTGCGCTCAATGGCGCGGGCGGAGGGAAGCCTGCTGCTCTCTCCGGTCGAACATCCGGCGGTGACGGCGGCGGCCCAGGCCTGCTGGGGACGGGACCGCATCGAATGGATCCCCTCGGACGCCAACGGCCGTGCGCGCATGGACCGGCTGCAGGAGCGCCTGCGGGATCCCGCCCGCCCGCCGGCGCTGGTCTGCCTCATGGCGGTGAACAACGAGACGGGGGTGAAGCAGCCGTGGGCGGAGGCGGCGGAGCTTTGCCGCGGGGCCGGCGTTCCCTTTTTCTGCGATTCCGTGCAGTGGATGGGGAAGGAACCGCCGGACGGGCTGCAGACGGCCTCGGCTGTGACCGTGAGCGGGCACAAATTCGGGGCGCCGCGCGGAGTGGGGGCGCTCCTGCTGCGCCGCGGCGACCGCGAGATCCATCTGCAGCACGGGGGCGAGCAGGAGCTGGGCATGCGGGCGGGAACGGAGAATGTCCCGGCGGTTCTGGCGATGGTACGGGCGCTGGAGGAACGGGCCGCCTCGGGCGTTCCCGATCCGGAGGGCCGGTGGCGGGATGCCTTCGAGGGCAAGCTGCGGGCCGCCTTTGGCGGGGAGGTCGTCCTCCACGGGGAAGGCGCGCCCCGGATCTGGAACACGAGTTCCCTCGCCCTTCCGAATCTTTCCGGCCCGCGGTGGATCGCGAAGCTGGATCGGCGCGGCTTCGCGGTTTCCTCCGGTTCGGCCTGTTCGACGGGCAAGGAAGGTCCCTCCCCGGTCCTCGCCGCCATGGGGGTGCCGGAGGCAATCGCCCGGCGCACTCTGCGCGTCAGCAGTGGCTGGGAGACGACGGCGGAGGATTGGGATTCCCTCGCCGAGGCCATCCTCGCCCTGCACGGGGAAGGTGGCAACGATGCCGACCGCGGCGGCGGCGGCATGGTCATCGACATTTCCTGAGAAAGAACCGATGCGCATCCGCTGTTTCAGAACACGGGATTTCCGGAACCTGGCCTTCGTCGAGTTGGCACTCGGCGAGGGCGCGCGCCATTACCTGCACGGACCGAACGGACAGGGGAAAACGAACCTTCTGGAGGGCCTCGGCCTCGTCTCCAGCCTGCGTTCCTTCCGGACCCGGGAGACCCGCGCCCTCCTGCGTCGCGAAGCCCGTCCGAGCGAGGCCCAGCTGTACTACGAGGTCGAAACGGCGAGGGAAGGGGCTTCGGAGGTGGAAATCCGCCTCCGTCCGAAGGGCAAACAAGTGGTCCTCGACGGCGAGCCCCTGCGGCGCATGGCCGACCTGCTGGGCCGCTTTCCCACCCTGACCCTGAGTTCGCACGACATCGAATGGCTCCGCGGCTCGCCGTCCTTGCGGCGGCGCTTTCTCGACATGCTGCTCGCCGGGATCGGCGGCG
>JAAAOD010000026.1 GCA_009908535.1 Verrucomicrobiota bacterium | reverse complement strand
TCCCGTGTTGTCGCCGAACATCACGCCGAAAATGGTCTTGTCGGGATAGACGCGCATCACGCTTCCGCTCCGCGCCACGTCATCGGCGTGCTGAAAGTCCCAGGTGTCGATCGTGTAGCCGCGCTTCAGGAGGCCGTACCGCTCCGACCACCGGTACTCGTCGGTGGTCGCGTAACGGACCGCCGCCAGCGCGCCGTCGAGGTAGCGGCTCATCCAGTTCGTGTCGCCCGTCGCCTTCCACGTGGAATAGAGGCCCTCGATCCACAGATACTCAACGTCGTTCTCCACCGGAATCCGCTGCCAGCGGCGCGTCGGATGGCCGGGAATCGGTCGGATGAAATCCCCGACGGCAAACTCCACGTCGCGGTAATTCTGCAGCTCGCTGTGCAGCATTTCCTTGCACTTGTCCCAGATCATGCCGTCGTCGCGCTGTGAATCCGCGTACAGCTCAATGCCGGATTTCATCCCCTCGGAGTCGAAGTCGTAGTACTTCATTCCCTTCAGGACGTGAACGTGGTCCCGAATCCAGCTCACGTAATACCGGTACCACTTCCCGTCGATCCGCAGGCCTTTTTTACCGCCCGAATGGAAATCATTGAACAGCGTATCGTGCAACAGGTTGAGGAGCCGACCGAAACGGCCACCCTCGTCCTCGATACTGGTCTGCGTCGCGACGGAAAAGCTCTCGACGCCCTGTTGCCGTCCCCCGGCATCCAGCAGGGTCACGCTGTGCGTCCCGAGCGCTCCGCCCACCACGACCGTCGTCGGGTCTGCCGCCGGCGCTTCATGATAAACCCGACCAAGGCCGTCCCGGAAAACGAGCCGGCCGTTCTCCCCGCCCTTTACCGTTACGGTGTCGAGCGGTTGCACAGGAGAGGAAAACTGAAGAGAAAGCATATCTTACTTCCATCGCACGCGCCATGAAGGGTCAACGATGCGTTCCTGCAAAGGGAGATCCCCTCAGCGCTCCTTCGCCTTCATCCCCATCTTTTGTCCGCAGCCTGAAATTTGTGCCAAGAAGTGGCGTATACCGCCAGCGAAGGCCTCCCTGTAAATATTTCAGAATCGCTTCTAGCTGCGTATCAATGAAAAGAAAAAACTGACCTCGAGTTGGCAACCAGCCTGCAAACATGAAAGCGATGGAGCAGAAATTTACCGACGAAGAACTCCGGGGAATCATTTCCACGGCCCTCAAACGGCAGCACATCGAAGCGAGCACCTTCAGCCGGGAACAACTGGAAGAAACCGCACGCGAATTCGGTATCGAGGGCGACCGCCTCGACACCGCCATCAGCGAATACTTCGCCACCAGAAGACAGCGCGAGCAGGCCCATAAAAAGGAACAACAGCAACGGCGTGGCGTCCTCCTGCACGTCTTCCTGTTCGTGGTCTTCAACATCGGCTTCGTCGTTGCCAACCAGTTTTTCGGCATGGACCTTCCCCTTCATCTGATCTTCCCTTTCTGGGGCCTCGGCCTGATCTTTCATATTCTGCAGGACTGGTTCGGGATCGACCTCGGAGAGATGGAAACTGACCAATGACCTCCCTCTTTTTTCCTTTACTCCTGCTTCCGGGTCGCGCTCCCGGGTCGTCAAGTGAGGCAGGCAAGGAGCGGGAGTCCCTCCTGGCAGCGGCTGACGAACTCGATGTGGTCGCCCCTGGTGCGTTCGCGGGCGAGGGTTTGACGAATTCAGATGTTGGGCTCCAGCGGAGAGCGCGGCTTCGCCGGCCATCCCCCTTGAGGCCCTTCGGCGTTCCAGGACTCGCTTCGCTGCCGGATGGCCTCGGACATTTCGCAGGCCCAGCGGATGCGCTCGAAAGCGGTTGTGTTCGCAGCTGCTTCGCGCGTCTGCGCGTCACGACTGCCTGAAAAGGTGGCCGCCTGCCATGGGTCGCTACCGGTCATCAGCTTCAAAAATTCCTCGTCACCGGAAAAGCTTCCCTTCGCTCACCCCGACGACTTGGCCCGCTTGGCGAGGCGGCGGCGCTCGTTGGCGTCGAGGATGCGCTTGCGCAGGCGCAGGTGGTGCGGGGTGGCCTCGACCAGTTCGTCGGCGGCGATGTATTCGAGCGCGCGTTCGAGGGAAAACGTAACGGGCGGCGACAACTGGATGGCCTTGTCGGAACCGGAGGCGCGCATGTTGTCGAGCTGCTTGGTCTTGCAGGCGTTGACGGGCAGGTCCTCCTGCCGCGGACTTTCCCCGACGATCTGGCCGTTGTAGACGTCCTCGCCCGGGCCGACGAAGAGCTTGCCGCGCGCCTGCAGGAGGTCGAGGGCGTAGGCGGAACTCTTTCCGGTCTCCATGGAAACGAGCGTGCCCGTCAACCGCGTCGTGATCGGCACCCCGGCAGGACGGTATTCAAGAAACATGTGGGAGCAGAACCCGTGCCCGCTGGTGAGAGCGACGAGATCGCTCTCCAGCCCGATGAGGCCGCGGGTCGGCATGACGGCCTCGACGGTGACGCCGGCGTGGTGATGATCGAGGGAGGTCACTTGTCCCCGCCGCCCGGCAAGATTCTCCATGACCGCGCCCAGCATGTCCTCGGGCGTCTCCACCCAGACGGTCTCGTAGGGCTCGCAGGTCCGGCCGTCCACTTCCTTGAGCAGGACGCTGGGCCGCGAAACCATGACCTCGTAGCCCTCGCGGCGCATCGTTTCCACCAGCACGGCGATCTGCATCGCCCCGCGCGCGCTGACGAGGAAGCGGGTGCCCTCGCCGGTATCGGTCAGGTGAATGGAAATGTTCGTCTTGGTCTCCCGGACGAGGCGTTCGCGGATCTGGCGGCTGCTCACCCGTTTACCGTCCCGCCCCGCAAAGGGACTGTCATTGACGTGGAACTCCATCTCCACCGTCGCCGGCTCGATCTCGTTGAAGGGAAGCGGTTCGGCCTCCGCATGAGCGGCAAGGGTGTCCCCGATGTCGATGTCCCCGAAGCCCGCG
>JAAAOD010000075.1 GCA_009908535.1 Verrucomicrobiota bacterium | reverse complement strand
GACCCTCGGTCCGACCCTGAACGTTCTCGTCACCGTCGCGGTCGGGCTCATTCTCTTCGAAGGCGGGCTCACCCTGAACGTGGCGGGTTATCGCACCGCACCGCAGGTGATCCGGAACCTCCTCACGATCGGGGTGGCGGTGACCTGGCTGGGCGTCTCCCTTGCGGTCTGGCTTATTTTTGATTTCGACCCCGCCTTCGCCCTGCTCGCCGGAAGCCTTGTCATCGTCACCGGCCCGACGGTGATCCAGCCGATATTAAAGCGCGTCCGTCTGAAGTGGAACCTCCACAACATCCTCCATTGGGAAGGGGTCCTGATCGACCCCATTGGCGTTTTCCTTGCCATCCTCGCTTTTGAGCTGGTGGTTGGCGGCGCGGGGGACGAGGCCTTTCTGCGGCTGGGTTTCCGCATCCTGGTGGGATTGGTGATCGGTCTCGTCGGCGGCGAGGTGCTGGCATGGATCCTCCGGCGGCGCTGGGTGCCGGAGGAAATGGTGAACGTCTTCGCGGTGGGAGCGGCCCTGCTCATCTTCGGCCTCACCGAGGCCGCGATCGCCGAGGGCGGGCTGCTCTCCGTGACAGTGGCGGGGTTGATCTGCGGATCGCGGCGCCCGCCCGCCCTGCGCAACATTGTCGCTTTCAAGTCGATTCTGACCGACCTGCTGATCGGGTTCATCTTTATTCTTTTAACGGCCCGCCTGCAGCTGCAGCAGTTTATCGATTTCGGTCCGCGGGGTTTCCTTCTCGTGGGCGTGGTCATCCTCGTCGTGCGCCCTTTGACCATTCTCACGAGCACGATCGGGCGCTCCTACAACTGGCGGGAACTTTTCTTTCTTTTCTGGGTCGCGCCGCGCGGGGTGGTCGCGGCCTCCATGGCCTCGTTGTTCAGCTTGACCCTCGCGGAGCAGGGTTCCTTCGCGCAGCCGGACTTTCTCGAAACCTTCGTCTATTCGGTCATCTTCGTGACCGTTTTGCTGCAGGGCTTTACCGCCGCCCCGCTTGCCCGTTTACTGGGACTGGAGGAAAGAAATCCCGACGGCTGGTTCATTGTCGGGGCCCATCCGCTCGCGCGGGAAGTGGCCTCTTTTCTGAAACGCGTGCGGAAGGTGCCCGTGGTTCTTCTGGACGGAAACCGGGCAGCTGTGCAGGAGGCGCGCGATGCCGGCCTCGAGGTGATCTACGGGGATGCCCGGGAAACGGCGGGCATCGAGGAACGCCCTGAAATGCAGGGTGTGGGGAAGCTTCTGGCCTTTACGGACAACGAGGACCTCAATGAGCTGCTCTGCAAGAAATGGGAACCGGTCTTCGGGGCCAACCATGTTTACCGCTGGGCGGGGGGACCCTCGGCAAAGACGGATGTGCACACCACCGGGGCGATTCTGTGGAGCTGGATTCCGAAGCCGTCCATGATCAGCTCGGAGATCCTCCTCGGGGAGGCGGCTGTTCTCGAGGAAGAGGGCACGCGCCGCGAAGCCGGCGGCAACCTCGCCGCCCTCCTGACCGCCCACGAAAAGGAGGTCCTGCTCGATCCGGGCCCGAAAAGCCGCCTCAAGACCGGACCGGAACACGCCCGTACTTTGTATCTGCAACGTGAGGCCGATTACCTGCTCAACGCCCTCAGTCCCCAATGGGTCCTGCGCAGCGTGCCCACGGAAAGGGAGGCCCTGCTGCGGCAGCTGTGCCGTCGCCTCGGGGAGACCTTTCCCCAGCTTGATCCCGAGCAACTCCTCGCCGCGATCCTTGAGCGGCAGGGCGCCCTGCCCACCACCCTCGGCCACGGAGTCGCGTTGCCGCACCTGCGCGTCGAGTCCCTGGAACAGCCGGCCTGCCTCATTGCGCAGGTGCCGGAGGGAATGGATTTCCATGAGGGCGAGGAACCGGTGCGGCTCGTCTTTCTCCTCATCAGTCCGGAGGAGCAACCGGAACTGCACCTTGCCGTGATGGGCGAGATTGCGCGCCTGTGTGCCGAGGAGGAAGTGCGCGAGGCCCTCGTGCAATGCGAGGATCCGGAGGCTCTGATGTCGTTGATCCGTCGCTACCGGCGCCAGCATACCCCCTTCGCCGACGTGAGAGGGTAGGGCCGCCGATCGATGGTATGGTTAAGGGGCAGCATCGGACGGGTAGGCCGACAATTCCCCGGCCCTACGGCTTCCCGATGCCGTGGGCCTCGAAGCCGATGCGGCGGATTTCCGCAAGGTCGAGAAGGTTGCGGCCGTCGAAGAGGAAGGCCGGCTTTTCCATGACGGCGTGCAGCCGCCGGTAATCGAGCTGATCGCTGCGGAAGGCGTCCCATTCGGTGAGCAGAGCGAGGGCGTGCGCCCCGGTGGCGGCGGCTTCCGGATCCGGTTCAATGTGAATCTGCGCGTCGCCGGGTTCCCGGCCAAGATCGCGGTAAATCTGTTCCGCTTCCACCTTGGGATCGCAAATGGCCAGCTCGGCGCCCTCGACGAGAAGGTCCCGGCAAACGTAAATGGCGGCGGATTCGCGGGTGTCGTTGGTGTCCTTCTTGAAGGCGAAACCGAGAACGGCGATGCGCTTTCCGGCGACCGTGTTGAAGAGGGTGTCGACGATGCGGCGGCTGTAGCGGTTCTTCTGGTAGTCGTTCATCTCGACGACCCCGCGCCAGTAGCGCGCCACCTCCGGCAGGCCGAAGTATTCGCAGAGGTAGACCAGATTGAGAATGTCCTTCTGGAAGCAGGACCCGCCGAAGCCGACGCTGGCGCGCAGGAATTTCGGGCCGATGCGCGCATCGAGCCCGATCGACTTCGCCACCTGGTCGATGTCGGCGCCCGTCGCCTCGCAAAGGGCGGAGATGGCGTTGATGGAGCTGATGCGCTGGGCGAGGAAGGCGTTGGCGGTCAGCTTGGAAAGCTCGGAACTCCACAGGTTGGTGGTGAGGATGCGCTCCCGCGGCACCCAGTTGGCGTAGACCCCGGCAAGGGCC
>JAAAOD010000042.1 GCA_009908535.1 Verrucomicrobiota bacterium | reverse complement strand
CGGGGTCGCTTCCGTGACGGATATCACGAATGCGGAAATCTCTTACATGCAAAGTCTTGCGGGTTTTGCTACCGACGGAGATGTCTCCTTCCACATTTCGTTCGATACCACTGTCGGGGGTGGAGATTACTCCGGACTCAGCCACAGCGGTTCCGGGGTTGGCGTCGATGATAGCCAGTTCTCGGACTCACCGACCACACAGGCCATTGGCACCGGAACCTTTGACCAGGATGACGATGGAACCGTTGACACCTACGTTTTGGATATCTCCGGTGTTGAAGCTGATCTTATCAGCGCCATCAACAGCGGGAATCCCTTCTCGATCATTCTTGGCGCCTCCTCGGGCGGAACCGCTGCCACCTACGCCGGCATCGAAAGCAACAACTTCGTCGGCAACGGTGGAAGCGAGCCGGACAGCAAGATGACGAACCTCTCCCTGACCGCCGTTCCCGAGCCCTCGACCTACGCGGCCGTTCTCGGCCTGCTTGGTCTGGCGATCGTGGCCCTGCGCCGCCGTCGTCGCTAGGACGCTTTTTTGTCAATCTTTACGATCAGAGCCTCACCCGTTCCGGGTGGGGCTTTTTTTTGCCTATTCGTAGCGCATGGCCTCGACCGGGCGGAGACCGGCGGCGCGGAGGGCGGGAAAAAAACCGAAGGTGATGCCGACGGCGGAGCAGACGAAGAGGGCCGCGCCGATCCAGAACCACGGAACGATCATGGGCACGCTCATCTGCGCGGCGACGACATTGCCGACGCCCCAGCCCAGAAGGATGCCGAAGACGCCGCCCAGCAGGGAGAGGGCGACCGCCTCGAGGAGGAACTGCAGCAGGATGTCCTTGCGGCGCGCGCCGATCGATTTGCGCAGGCCGATCTCCCGGGTCCGTTCGGTGACGCTGACGAGCATGATGTTCATGATGCCCACCCCGGCCCCGAGCAGGGCGATGGCGCTGATGAGCAGGCCGCCGATGCCGACCACGCGGGCGATCTGCGCGAAGGCCTCCTGCAGGCTGTCGTTCGAGTACAGCTCAAAGTCGTTTTCCTCCTCGGGAAGGAGCCCGCGCACCTGCCGGAACTGACCGATGGCGGCGTCCTGGGCCAATGGGACGGAGGGGGCATCCGGCGCGAGGACGGAAATCTCCATGCTGCGCCACGGGCCCCAGTTGTTCGCCACCCAGCGCGGGAAGGGGGTGAGAACAAGGTTGTCGAGGTTCTCGCCGAAGCGCTTGCCCCTTCCTTTCAGGACGCCGATCACCGTGTAGCGGTGCTCATCGGCGAGGACGGATTTTCCGAGCGGAGTCTGGTCCGGGAACAGCTCCCGCGCCGCCTCCGCCCCGAGGACAATGACGGGGCGGTTGAATTCCAGATCCGTCGCACTGATGTTCCGCCCGAGGGCGATTTCGTATTTGTGCGTGAGAAGGAAATTCTCGTTCGTGCCGAAAATCCTCATCGTGCGGTTGGTGGAGCGGTCCTCGAAGCTGACGCGCTCCCCGCTGTCCACCCCGTAGATCGTCGCGGGATAGCCCCGTTCCAGCATGCGTTCGCTGAAATCCTCCGCCTCACGCGGGCTGATGTTGGGACGCTGGTTCCATTCCGACCAGTTCCCGTTGAAGCGGATGGCCGGGTACTTCGAGATCTCGAAGACATTGGCGGCGAAGACGCTCAGGCCGGTGTCGATGCTCTGCCGCACCGCCGAGAGCGTCGTCATCACCCCGACCACCGAAAAGACCCCGATGGTGATTCCGAGCATGGTGAGGCCGGAACGGAGCTTGTTCGCCCCGAGCGCGCGCACGGAGAGGCCGAGAAGATCGCGTAGTTGCAGCTTCATGGTGCTGAGGGTCTCTCCGTGTCTCTGTGTGAGAGGTTTTTATTCATGCCGCAGGGCGTTGGCGGGGTCGAGGCGGGCGGCCTGCCATGCGGGGGCGAGACCGGAGGCGACCCCGGTGAGGACGGAAAGGACGAAAGCGAGGAAGACGAGGTCTCCCGAAAAGGTGAAAGGGAAGGAAGGAAAGGCGCTGCCGATGGCTGTCTTCAGACCAAAGGCGCATCCGAGCCCGATAACGCCGCCGAGGAGGCAGATGGCCACCGCTTCGATGAGGAATTGCAGCAGGATCGCCCGGCGCCGCGCCCCGATCGCGCGCCGCGTGCCGATCTCCCGGGTCCGCTCCCGTACGCTGACGAAGGTGATGTTCATGATGCCGATGGCCCCGACGAAAAGGGCGAGGCCGGTGACGAAGAAACCGGCGAGGGCGATGCCGCTTTTGATCGGCCCGAGTTCCTGCTCGATCGCCTCCGAACGGTTGATCTCGAAGTCGTTCTCCTCTCCGGGTTCGAGCCCGCGGATGCGCCGGTAGAGGCCCGTCACTTCGTCGACGGCCCGCTCCAGCGGCACGCCGGCCTTCGCCTGTACGCGGATGTGGTTGCGCCGGTCCCATCCATAGAACCGTTCAAGGGCGCCGCGCGGCAGGATGACCTGGTTGTCGAAACTCTGCAGGCCGAGAAAGGAACCCTGCCGCTCGAGCACGCCGATGACCTCGAAGGTCCGTCCGCGCAGCTTCACCTCCTCGCCGGGGGCGCGCGCGGCCCCCTCCGGGAAGAGGGTGTCGGCGACATCGTACCCGAGAATAATGACAAAACGGCGGCTCTCGTTCTCAGCCCCGGTGAAAAAGCGGCCGACGAGAAGGTCCGCCGTGCTCATAAGGGCGAAATCGGCGGTGGTTCCGTGGGTATAGATATCGCTGATACTGCGGTCTTCCCGCTTCAGGGTGCTGAAAGCCAGTTTCGAGGGGACGGCGAGGCGAAGGGCCGAATCCGGCCTCCTCGCGATCCATTCGTTGATTTCCCTTGCATCCCCGAGGTCGATATTGGGGCGGTTGCGGTATTTCATCCAGTTGTCGCCCACATCGCTCCACGGCCATTTCTCAAGGTAGAGGATGTCCTGGCCGATCATGTCCAGGCTCTCGCTGAAGCCC
>JAAAOD010000114.1 GCA_009908535.1 Verrucomicrobiota bacterium | reverse complement strand
AAGCGGCGGAGGTCGAGGACTGGATCCTTGAAGAGAGCGAGGACCTGATCGTCCTGAACAAGCCCGGCTGGGTGGTCTGCCACCCGAGCAAAAACGGGCCCTTTTCCAGCCTTGTCGGGGCGGTTCGGGAGCTGCGCGGGCTCGAGCGCGTCCATCTGGTGAGCCGGCTGGACCGGGAAACCAGCGGCCTCGTCGTGCTCGCCCGTAACCACCGCACGGCGAGTCGCCTCCAGACCGCCTTCGCGAAGCGCCAGACGCGGAAGCGCTACCTCGCCCTGCTGCGCGGGCGGCTTGCCGAGGAACGAAGCTGTGAGAGCAACCTTGAGCCGGATCCGGACAGCCCGGTGCACGTGCAGCAACGCGTTTCCTTCGGCGGACGCGGCAAGGCGGCGGTGACGCATTTTCGTCCCCTTGTGCATTGGGGCGACTGCACGCTGGCGGAGGTCGTTCCGGAAACCGGCCGCAAGCACCAGATCCGGGTGCACGCGGCCTGGCTCGGGCACCCGGTCGCCGGGGACAAGATCTACGGGGGCGATCCGGAGGCATACCTTGCGTTTATCGACAAAGGATGGACGCCGCAACTGCGGCAGCGCCTCCGCTTCCCGCGACAGGCCCTCCACGCGGAGCGGCTGGAGATCTGCACGGACGACGGATGGCTTTACTTCGCGGCCCCCTGCCCCTTCGAGGCCGAGGGCCTGCGGGCCATTGCGGAGAAAGGACCCGACCTCCCCGCTTGACTCCCGGAAAGCCGTCTTCCTTCTTTCTCCCCTATGCTCGAAACCTTGACGGATCGCCTCGGCGGCGCCCTCCGCAACTTGCGCGGACAGGGCAAGCTCACCGAGGAGAACATGAACGAGAGCCTGCAGGAAGTGCGCAAGGCCCTCCTCGCGGCGGATGTCCACTTCCGCGTCGCCCGGGATTTCGTCAACCGCGTCAAGGAAGCCTGTATGGGGCAGGAGGTGCTGAAATCGGTCACGCCCGGGCAGATGGTCGTGAAGATCATCCATGACGAACTGGTCCGCCTTCTCGGAGAGGATACGACCGGCCTTGTCGAAAAGAAACCCCTGCGCATCCTCCTTCTCGGCCTGCAGGGTTCCGGGAAAACGACGCTCGCCGGAAAACTGGGTGTGTACCTCCGTAAACAGGGGTACAAGCCCGCCCTCATCGCCTGCGATGTGTACCGTCCGGCCGCGATCGACCAGCTCGAGACCCTCGCCCGGGACAATGACCTGTTCTTCTATGCCGAACGCGGCAGGGAGGATGTCAAGGGCATCGGCAAGCGCGGCTGGAACTGGGCCAAGGACGAGGGCGCCAACGCGATCATCTTCGACACCGCCGGGCGCCTCCAGATCGATGAGAAGCTTGTCGAGGAGGTCGTCCAGCTGAAGGAGGCCGTCCAGCCCGACGAAAACCTCCTCGTGGCCGATGCCGCCCTCGGACAGGAGGCGGTCAACGTGGCGAGGAGCTTTCACGAGAGCATCGCCCTCACCGGGATCGCCCTCACCAAGCTGGACGGCGATACGCGCGGCGGGGCCGCCCTTTCCATGAAGGCCATCGCGCAGGTGCCGATCAAGCTCATGGGCACCGGGGAAAAAGTCGGCGACCTTGAATTGTTCCACCCCGACCGGATGGCCAACCGCATCCTCGGCATGGGCGATGTCGTCTCCCTCGTTGAAAAGGCGCAGGACACGATCGACCAGGAAGATGCCGAGCGCATGGCGCAGAAGATGCAGCGCGCCGAGTTCAATTTCGAGGACTTTCTCCAGCAGATGCAGGCGGTGAAAAAGATGGGGTCCCTCGGCGGAATCATGAAAATGATGCCCGGCATGAACAATGTCGAGGTCGGGGACAAGGAGGAGAAAAAGATGAAGCACACGGAGGCGCTCATCCAGTCCATGACCGTCCAGGAACGCCGCAATCCCAACATCCTCAACGGAAGCCGCCGCACCCGCATCGCCCGGGGCGCCGGCATGCAGGTCCGGGACCTGAACGCCCTCATCAAGCAGTTCCAGCAGATGAAGAAAATGATGCGGATGATGAAGGGATCCAAGGGCAAGAAGATGATGAAGCAGATGAAGAAACAGGGCATGGATCCTTCCGGAATGGACATGCCCGCCGGTCCCGGCGGCCTCGGCGGCCTGCCGCGTATGTAAATAATGGATACGGAACTGATCGAGCGCCTTCGCGCGGGTTCCGGAATCATGGAACCGGAACCGACCGGGACGGAGCCAAGGCTGCCCCATCTTTCCGGCCTCCGCGCGGTCTGTTTCGATGTGTACGGAACCTTGTTGATCTCCGGCTCGGGCGATATCAGCCTTGCCGGAACCGACGAGCGCTCCCCCGCCCTCGCCGCCGCCCTTGAAGCGGCGGGATTCCGCCTTTCCGGCGGCCGCGATTCCCTTGCCCGGCGTTTTCACGCCTGCCTTGCCGAACACCGCGACCGCCGCCGCGCCGAGGGCGTCGACTTCCCCGAGGTCCGCATCGAGGAAGTCTGGGAGGCGTTTGCCACATTGCTCCGGCAGGACGGCTTTCTTGCCGGTGAGGGAGATGTGCACACGGCCGCGGTCGAATACGAACTCCGGGCCAATCCCTGCTGGCCGATGCCCGGGCTGGCGGAAACGCTGCAAAGCCTTCGCGCCGCCGCCCTGCCCATGGGAATCGTATCCAATGCCCAGTTCTACACACCGCTGCTCTTCAACGCTCTCTGCGGGAAAAGCCCGGGAGCTCTCGGCTTTTCCGAGGATCTCATGGTCTGGTCCTTCCGCGAGCGCGAAGGCAAGCCGTCACGCCGGTTGTATGAGAAACTGGCTGCCGCCCTCCTGCGGCGAGGGCTGCGTCCGGAACAAACCCTGTTTATCGGCAATGACATGCGCAACGACATTGCCCCCGCCGCCGCCTGCGGCTTCCGGACGGCCCTTTTCGCCGGGGACCAGCGCTCCCTCCGATGGCGAAAGGACGATCCGCTCGCCC
>JAAAOD010000005.1 GCA_009908535.1 Verrucomicrobiota bacterium | reverse complement strand
GCCCACGCGCGTGACGGGCCCGGTCATGCGGACATTAAAGTCGTCGTCGATGCGGAGGTGGATCTCTCCGCCGGGCATTTCCACCGCGATATCGTCGTCGACGAGACCCAGCCGTTTGGCGACGGCCCCGGTGGCGCTGCCGCTGCTTCCGCTGGCGAGGGTGTAGCCGGCGCCGCGTTCCCAGATTTCAATGCGGATGCGGCGTCGGTCCACGACTTCCAGCAGTTGCACGTTGGTCCGGTTGGGAAAAGCGGGGTGGATTTCGGCGACCGGGCCGATGCGCTTCACTTCCGCGGCGGTGGCCTTGTCGACGGGAAAGACGCAATGGGGATTGCCGATGGTGGCGGCGCAGAAGCGGAGCGTTTCCCCGGCAAGTTCAAGCTCCCGGTCGACGACTTCCCCCTCGAAGCCGCTGACAGGGATCGTCTCCGCATCGAAGACAACCCGGCCCATTTCGACGGTCACCATGCCCCCGCCCTCGTGGACGCGGCATTCGACCCGGCCGCCGAGCGTGTCCACCGCGAAAGCGTCCGTGCCGACCTTGCCGCTGTCAAAGAGGTAACGTGCGAAGATGCGCAGCCCGTTGCCGCTTTTTTCGGCTTCGCTGCCGTCGGGGTTGAAAATCCGCAGGCCGAAGGCCCCCTTTTCCCCGACGAGGGGGCCGTAGAGGATGCCGTCGGAACCGAGGCCGAAATTGCGGTGGCAGAAGAGCCGGATGGCCTCCACGGAGGGCGCGTCGTGCGCGTCCGCCGGATCGAGGACAAGGTAATCATTGCCGAGGGCGTGGTACTTGCTGAAGCGCATGCAGAGAAAAAGAGAGCGGAAACTGGCCGCCGACAAGGGAAAGCTTCCTCTTTTCGGTCGGGCTTGCCATGCCCGCCGCATGGCGGATAATGGGGAGGTCGTGAGCGCGCATCTGCCATCATCGGAATCCCTCGCTGTCCTGATTTCCTGCTACAACAACTGGACCTCGCTCGAGCGCGCCCTCCTTTCCCTTGAAACGCAGACCGACCGGAATTTTGTCGTTTTCCTCGCCGATGACGGTTCGGGCGAAGCCTTCGTGGAACAATTGCGGAGCTGGAGGGCGGGGAGCGCGCTGGAAATCGAGCACATCTGGCACGAGGACATCGATTTCCGCAAAGCGGAGATCCTGAACAAGGCCGCGCGGGCCACGGAATGCCGATACCTGCTCTTCCTTGACGGCGACATGGTCGTGCGCAGGGACTGGGTGGCCGCGCACCGGGCCCTCGCCCGCCCGCGCCGCTACATGACCGGCGGCAGCCATATCAACATCCCCGCCGCCCTGCAGGAATGCCTCACCCCCGAGGATATCCGGGAACAGCGGCTGTTCGACTGGCGCTGGTTGCGGGAAAAGGGAATTCCGGAAATCCGCCGCTACCGGCGCCGCCTCGCCAGCCATGGATTTTGCGCCCGCCTCCTGGATTTCCTGACCCCGCGCCGGGACAGTTTCGTCGGCTGTAACTCGGGTTGCTGGCGGGAAGATTTTTTCACCGTGGGCGGATTTGACGAAACCTTCGTCTACGGCGGTGTCGACCGCGACCTCGGGATCCGCATGGCGAACGTCGGCGTGCGCGGAACGCGCCACCGCTACAGCCTCGCCGCCGTGCATCTCGATCACCCGCGGCCATGGCGGGATCCGGAACGGGTGCGGCGGCAGAAGACGGCCCTCAAAAAGCGGAAGCGGGTCCATCAGGTCCGGCCCGATCACGAGTTGATCGGAAAGTGATGCCAAATGCGGAAACCCTCCCATTTAGTAATTACTAGATGCCGGGATGGTCGAATATGGTAAAGAGGCGCTTCTGGATCAAGCGCCTTGAAACGGCCTTGCGGGAACGCAGTCTGATGTGGCTGAGTGGGTTGCGGCGGGTGGGGAATACCTTCTCGATTTGAATTTTCATCAGTCCCAACCGACGCGGAGTAACTGGAGAGAAACGGTAGAGGTAGCCGAAGTCGTGAGACTTTGGCCGCGGGTCGATTTACCGCCGGTACATGCGGTTGAGGCCGAAATCCTGTTCGAGGGAATACCCGGCCTGCTTGAGGATGGCATGCAGATGGCGGTGCGCGTCGTCTTGCTTGAACTCGGCGAGGATGCGGAGCGGCCGTTTTTCGCGGGCCGTGGCGGCGAAAGCGGCGGCGAGGACCTCCGCCTCCGCTCCCTCGATGTCGATCTTCAGCAAATCCGGTGCGCGGACCTCGCTTTCCAGATAGGGGGCGAGGGGCTCTCCGGGAACCTCGAGGACGCCTTCCTCTCCGTCCCCGCCATTTTCCTCTCCGGAGAGGATGCCGCTTTCGCCGAGGTTGTCGGGATCGACATGAAAGCGCAGGCGGCCCGGCTTCGTCGTCAAGGCCACCTCGTGGACGCGGACATGATCGAACCCGTTCCGGGCAAGGTTTTCGCGCAGCCGGGCGGCGATGGCGGGGTTGGCCTCGAAGGCGGTGACGCGTGCCCGTTCCCCGGCGCCGGCCAGTACCCAGTAGGTGTAGGCGCCGATGTTGGCCCCGGCATCGTAAAAGAGGAAATCGCCGTCCTGTCGGCGTAGTAGATTCCGGATACATTCGCGTTCCGCGGGGTCGACGAACTGCGGGGTGCAGAGAAGGCGCGTCTCGGTGACGTTGCCGCGGGGACGCAGGCGTAGTGAAAATGCGGAAGCGGAAAAGATCAGGTCCGTCCTGATCATGAAGTAACCACGGAAAGGTCAACCTTTTCCCAAGGCGTAGCAGGCGTTCGGATAAATAAGGCTTTACATGAGACGGATTTATTTATCAAAAACGAACAATGCGGCAACGGCCTGTATTATTCTATACAAGTCATTTTCTTCCGTCCACCTGCACCTTTCTTTATCGACAATACGAAGGGGTGAAAGAGGCTGTCCCATTGCGAGTTATGGCCTCCCGGCGACGAAACCAGAGCCTTTTTCCCTGTGGGGAACTTGAGATTGTACCGTGGTCGCCAGGGGCGCGTTTGCTGTCCAAGATGAAGCGAATACTACGGAGCAGTAGCAATCCGTACGGGATGGCGGCCTTTGAAGAATGGAAATACAGGCGTTTTGTTAACCACGAGAACTGTGCTCTCTTGCATGCTCATTTCGGCAACAGCGGATTGTACTGGCTCCCTTATACAAGGAAGGCCGCTTTGCCTCAAATAACCACTTTTCACGGATTCGATGCGTCCTCGAAATTACGACAACCGGATTACCGGAAGGGATTGACCGGGCTATTTCGAAACTCCCACGTAGTAGCGGTTTCCGACTACATGAAAAAATGTTTCCGGGAGGAAGGACTCGATACTGTCCGCTGTCATGTCATCCGGTATGGAATTCCCTCGCATGAATACCCCTTTCGGCCCCGACCGCCACTGGGCGAAAAGGCGAGAAAGGGTGAGCGAATCCGTTGCTTGCAGGTTTCCGGATTCGGAGAGAAAAAGGGCCACTTCGCGACTCTTGAGGCATTCGCCAAGGTACAGTCTGTTTATCCGAACATGGAACTGGTCTTTGTCGGGGACGGACCCCTGAAGGAAAAAGCGAAGGAGGTTGCCGCGAAATGGGGCGTAGGAGATTTGGTTCATTTTTTGGGGGCGATGCCTTTCAGGGAAGCTGCTCTGGAAATGGACAAGGCGGACTTGTTTGTCCACCACAGTGTCACTGCGCGAAACGGGGATAAGGAGGGAATCCCGAACGCGATCATGGAGGCGATGATGTGCGGCCTACCTTTAATCTCTACCCGGCACGCGGGAATTCCAGAAATCATAGAGGAAGACCGTACGGGGTACCTCGTCGATGAACTGGATCTCGAAGAGTATGTTTCTGTTTGGAAAAAGGCCCTTTTTTCCTGCGTTTCCATTGGGATCGAGGCGCATGGCTATGCGCAGAGGGAGTTGGGTGTGGAACGGCAAACCAAAGATATCCTTGAACTCTATGAAAGGATTCTTGGAAAATCACAAAAATATTAACATTGCTTTAGCCAAACTTCGTTTCTTCAGACCGTGCGGAAAAAGTCGGCGAGGGCGGTGGCCTCGCGTTCGATCGTGTAGTGGCTTTCGACCTTGCGGCGGGCCTGCGCGCCCATGGCGGCGGCGTTCGCGGGATCGGCGAGCAGGCGGCGGAGGGCGGAGCGGATCGCCCCGACGTCGCCGACCGGGACGCAGAAGCCGTCCTCGCCGGGTGAAACGATATCTTTCCATGCGCCGGCCTCGGTGGCGACGACGGGGGTGGCGCTGGCCATGGATTCGAGCACGGTCAGGCCGAAGCCCTCGCTGCGGCTCACGGCGGCGGTGACGGAAACGGCCTGGAAAAGGCCGGGCAACTCGGCGAACGGCCGTTCGCCGAGGAAGAGGAAGCGCCCCTCCTTGCCGGCCGCGCGGATGCGGCGGCGCAGTTCCTCCTCGAAAGGACGGAACTTCGCGGTCGTCTTGCCGCAGAGGAGAACGCTGGTGTCGGGGAAGTCATCAAGAAGGGGCAGGACGGCCTCGACGAGGAGGTCGGTTCCCTTGGAGGGGCGGATGCGCCCGAAAATGCCGATGCCGCGCTTACCGGGGAAGCCGCGTTCGCGCCACGCCGCTTCCTTGTCGTGACAGGGCCGATACGTTTTCGTGTCGATCCCGTGCGGAATGACGGCGTCCGGCGGGCGTTTCATGTAGGCGGCGGCGGTGCTCGACGTAGTAATGAGCGCGTCCATCCGCCGCATGAGAAAGTTCGTAAAGCGCGTGTGGTGGCGTTGCGCGGTGGAAGTGAAGACGAGGCGGAGGCGGGCGCGGAAGAGGTCGCGGGCGACGACGGCATGGACCATCTCCTTGTTGCGGCGGGCGTGGAAGACCGGGGGCGGCGTACCGGCGGGAAGGCGACGGCAAATCCGGATCATCCGCGGCAAGGAAACCGTCGGGACGCCGGGCGGCAGGTGATGCGGACCGAGGACGACGGTCTCCATCTCCCGGCGCAGGACGGGAAGCACCTGCAGCATCGTCGAGGTCACCCCCGAAAAGCGCTTTCCGTCATTGCCGATGATCAGTTCCACCATTCCGGGAAGGAAGGGTGGGAAGAAACGCGGAGGCGTCTATGCTTTTTCCGTTCCCTCATCGGTTCTCGGTCACGGTCTCGGCTCGCGGTCTCGAGCCGCTCCTCGAAGGTTGCACGAAAGGGAATTTTAGCCAAGGTGGATACCTATGCGGACGGCAGCGACAGTGAAAACGGAGGGAATGACGGCGGGGCGGGTGCTCCGGCTGGCAAAGGAAACAACGCTGGTGCTCGGGATGACGCTGTTTCTACCCTTTCTGGTGCACCTGCTGCCGTCGTGGGATGATTCCCCGCTGGGGGCGCACCTGCTGCCGATTTTTTATGCCCCGCTGGCCGCCCTGATGATGGGAAGAATGGGGATCGCCCTCGGGGTGAGCCTCGCGGCCCCGTGGATCAACCATCTTCTGACGGGAATGCCGCCGGTCCCGATGGCGATGATGCTGTGCCTGCAGCTGGTGGTGTTCCTTCTCGTCGTGCAGTGGCTTCACCAGCGCCGGTTCCCGGCCTTCAGTCTTGGCCCCGTCGGCTACATGGCGGCTCTCCTGCTTTCCTGCGCCGTCGGCAGCCTGCTGGGCGCGTTGGGCGTTTTCTTTCCCCTGCAGCTTGCCGGTTTTTTCGGGCACCTGCTTACCTCCATTCTCGGCCTGCTTCTGCTTGCCCTGATCGGCTATTGGTTCAGCCGCCAGCCGCCCGCACCCGCTTGATGAACTGATGGCAACTCCGGAACCCTTTACATGACACGTTCACGGTCATGGCTCTCTCCGCGTCGGTGGATCCTCTGGATCGGCCTTTTCCTTGCCGCCGCATCGCTTTTGCGGGTGAGCATTCCGTCGATCGAAGAAGGAGCCGATGCAGCAAGCCAGCCGCGACAAGGACAGGGGCATGCGGATGGGAAGCAGGGCGGTGGGCCCGTCCGCGACGCGGCGGCTTCGGCCGCCTTCCCCGCCCCGCCGTCGCCGGTCGCCGCTGGCGAACTGGTCGAACGAAAGGCGTTGCCCTCCGAAGATCCGCAACTCCGGCGCGAAGCGCTGCTCTGGTTCGACCCGGAGGACGAACGATTCCCGTACAAGCGCGAAGAACGCAGCCTTGTCCGGGACGGGGACGAATGGCGGGAGACGGCGTCGATCCTGATGGTGGCCGATCAGTTTCTTATCACGTTTACAGGCACCGCGGAGGCAGCGGGTGCGCTGGTCCGGCTTCGATCCCGCGGGTTTGCGGTGGGCCCACAAAAAGCTTTCAGTCCCGTCCGCGTGGTCCGGATTCCCTTCGAGGGCCTGGAGAGCTTTGACAGGGCGCGGGAGGAACTCCGGTCGCTGGCGGGGAACGGGGAAATGCGGGTTTCCCCCGATTATCTCGCCCGATCGGCCCTCCTTCCCGACGACCCGGAGTACGCGCTCAACCAGCCGGACCTCGATCTCGTGGGTGCGCCGGCGGCATGGGAGGTGACGACGGGGTCGGCAGAGGTGGTCGTCGCGATCATTGATACCGGCATCGACGTGGATCATGCGGACCTTGCGGGCAATCTGTATGCGAATCCCGGGGAGATTCCCGGCAACGCTATGGATGACGATGACAACGGACTCGTCGATGATGTGGCTGGCTGGGACTTTTACGGGGAAGATGCCGAGCCCGAGGACCAGAGCGGCCATGGAACGGCCATGGCGGGGATCATCGGGGCCGTCGGCGACAACGGCATCGGGATCGCCGGAACGGCCTGGCAAGTCGGATTGCTTCCCTTGCGGGCGGGGTTCAATACGATGCCGTGGTCCCTGATCATCGAGGCCATGGATTATTGCGTCGCGCTGCGGCAGAACGGCGTTCCCGTCGTTGTCATCAACGCTTCCTTTGCCGGTCCCATCAGTGAAACGCCGGAGGATAGCCTTCTCGCCGAGGCGGTGGACCGCGCGGCGGAGGCGGGCCTGCTGATTGTGGCGGCCGCTGGGAACGACGGGCAGGACAACGACGCGTCGCCGGGCGGCGTCAGCCAGCATGTGTACCCCTCCGATTTCCTTTCGGAATCTATCCTCTCCGTCACCTACACCACGAACGGGGATGTGCTCTCCGCGAGCGCGAACTACGGGGCCGTTTCCGTAGACATGGCCGCCCCGGGAAACGGCGTTCTGACAACCCTCTCCGGCGGTGGCTACGGCAGTGTGACTGGCTCCTCGGCGGCCTGCGCCCGCATCAGCGGTGGGGCGGCCCTGCTCGCGGCGGCCAATCCCGCCTTTTCAGCCGTGCAACTCAAACAGCTGTTGATGGAAGAAGCGGCTGTGCTGCCGGATCTGATCGGAAAACTGGTCCAGCCCGTGCGCCTTGACCTCGAAGCCGGCCTCGGCGAAGCGGACCGCTATCCAACCCTCGCATGGATGGATGCGGATAGGATCGCTTACCTTGCCGCCGATACGGAAACGCTTCTGCAGGTCCTCGCCGAGGATGGTGAAAGCGAGCTCGTGGGGGTGGCCTTTTTCGCCGACACAGTACTGCTCGGGACCGATACGGATGGCAGTGACGGATGGACCTTGCCGTGGATCCCTTCGCAAGAGTCAGGGCTTTTGTCGGTCACCGCCATCGACACCGCCGGGCGCTCGGTTGTTCTGGAACCGCTTCCTTTCACGGCCCTTGATGGATTCGACTATTGGCGATTTCAGAAGTGGGGAAGCGCGTACGCGGAAGTCGCCTTGTCGCTGGAAGGGGCGGATCCCGATCAGGACGGCCTTGCCAACCTCTGGGAGTACGCGGTCGGCGGCGAGCCTTTGGTCGCTTCGGGGGAGGTCGAACGGAACGGTCGGCCGCGCATGGTTCGTTTCGAGGACGCGGGAACCGGGTATTTCGGTTTCGATCTCCGGTTGCGCGCAGCGGCGGCGGATCTTGAGGTTGTGCTCGAAACCCGCACGGGCGCTGGAAGCTGGGAAGCGTGGACAGGCCCGTTCCTGCAGGCGGAGGTCGATCCGGCGGATCCGGCCTTCCGGCGTATTCGCATCGCGGCCCCCTTGCCGGTGAATGGTGAGGAACGACTGCTGAGACTCGATCTGCTCCATCCCTAGAGCAAGAGATTCCATCAAGTAAAAGTCCGGGGGGGGAACCTCTCCCATGTTGCTCTTCTGGCAGCGCGCCAACATCGTTGGAAGCTTTCGCTGAAGAAGGCAAACCGTCTCTTGCCAGCACTGGATTTGGGGGTGGAATCCGGTCCGGTCCGAAAAAACAAGAGGCTCTGTGCATTCGCATTTCGAAGTGGCCATAGGCTCCGGACTGGCGAGCCCGGTGATGCTCGGGCGCCGTTGGTTGAGGGGGAAAAAGAAAAATTAGGGGGAATCACCTATTTCCGCTTGAATCTTCGGCATCGCGTCCCTTCATCCTTTGACCAATGGCAAAGGCGTTGATTCCGGCGGCGGGCATGGGAACCCGCTATCTTCCCCTGAGCAAGGCGGTTCCCAAGGAACTGATCCCGGTAAACGGCTTTCCCGTCCTGCACCATGTCGTCGCGGAAGCCAAGGCGGTCGGTTGCCGCGAAATCGGCATCGTCCTTTCGGAAGGCAAAGAGGCGATCCGTACCTATTTCAGCGAGGATTCCGAGTTGCTGGCCTGGCTGGACGGGAACGGCAAGCGCCATGTGATGAGCGAGTGGGAGGCTCTGATGGAGGGGCTCACGTTTCGGTGGATCGACCAGCCGGAACAACGTGGACTGGGCGATGCCATCGCCTGCGGGGAAAGTTTCGCGGACGGGGATCCCGTTTGTGTTCTCCTCGGGGACACCATTATGGAGGGCGGCTCGCCGCTTGGACCAATGGTGGCGCATTACCGCAAGAGCGGGTTTTCCCAGGTCGCGGTGGAACCGGTGAGCAGGAGCAAGGCCGTTCGTTATGGTGTCTGCGGGGGAGTTCGGGACGGCGACGGGAACTTCCAGCTGAATCGTATGGTGGAGAAGCCGCTGTCTGAGCAAATTCCGATGATGAGGGATGAACGTGGACAGCCGCTGCAGGACGCCTATGCCTTTGCCGCGCGGTACGTCCTGACGCCGACTGTTTTCGGAGCCCTTCACGCGATTCCTCCCGGTCACAACGGGGAAGTGCAGTTGACCGACGCGATGGCGGTCGTCCTTGAAAAAGAAGGCTTCGGCGCAGTGGCGATCCCCGGACGCAGGCTCGACGTCGGGACAAGATAACCTTAATGATTGGCGGCCATGATCCTACGCACCCACGCTTTTCCCCGGGCGGGCCTTATCGGAAACCCCTCCGACGGCTATTACGGGCGGACCCTTGCCTTCTGTTTCCGGAATTTCCGCGCGGAAATCGAAATGTGGGAATCCCCCGACCTTGAACTGCTGCCCAGCCGGCGGGATCATTCGGTATTCAAGGGACTGGCGACCCTGCATAACGATGTCCGCTTGCACGGCTATTACGGCGGCTTCCGTCTACTGAAAGCGACCTGCAAGGTGTTTCTCGATTATTGCCAGCTCCGGGGCATCGAGCTGGACAACCGAAATTTTACGCTGCGCTACCGCTCAGATATTCCCAACCGGGTCGGCCTTGCCGGGTCCTCCGCCATCATCACCGCCTGCATGCGGGCCCTCATGGGCTTCTACGGGGTGAAGATTCCGCGCTCCACCCTGGCCAACCTCATTCTCTCCGTGGAGACGGAGGAACTCACCATTCCCGCCGGGCTGCAGGACCGCGTCGCGCAGGCCTACGAGAAACCCGTCTACATGGATTTCCGCCGGGATTTGATGGAGGAACGCGGCTACGGGAACTACGAGGAAGTGAACCTGTCCCCGGTGGCGGCCAACCTTTATATCGCCTATCGGGAAGACTTGTCGCAGGGAACGGAAGTCTATCACAACGACCTCCGCACGCGCTATAAACAGGGAGACAAGGAAGTCCATGCCGCCATCCGCACATGGGCCGACCTGACCGGGAAATTCCGCAGGGAACTGGAGGAGGTGAACGACGGTCTCGTCGAACGCCTGTCGCGGTTGCTCAACGAAAATTTCGACCTGCGCGCCTCCCTGTATGACGTCGGGGAGGGGAATCGTAAACTGATCGAGACGGCACGGAAATGCGGCTGCAGCTCCAAATTCGCCGGTTCCGGCGGGGCGATTGTCGGGCTTCTGCCGTGCAACGGAAAAGCGCCGGAGGAAGCTTTCGAAGGGCTGAAGAATGCTTTCAAAGGCACCAACGTGCGCGTCATCCGGCCCGAGTTGATCGACTAAAAAAACGCCCCGCTTTCATGGGGAAAGCGGGGCGGAAAGCTGCATCCGCGGCAAAAGGCGGATTTAACTGCTCAGGCGTTTGCCCTTACATGCGCGGGATCCAGGAATCCACGAGCGCTTCGTGGTCTTCCATCCAGTCGCGGGCGACGTCGCTGACGTCCTCGTCGGAATCGTCGATCTTGAGCATGAGGTCAAGAAGGCTGGCTTCCGCGAGGTTGAAGTTGGTCAGGAACTGAGCGACTTCCGGCATTTCGTCGGCAAATCCCTTGCGGGCGACGGTTTTGCAGGCGTCGATCGGATAGATGCCCTTCGGGTCGTTGAGGACCTTCAGGTCATAGCGGCCGAATTTCCAGTGGGGTTTCCAACCGGTCACGACGATCGGTTCCTTGGCATCGACCGCGTTCTTGAGCGCGGCGGTCATGGCCGGGCCGGAGGAATTCACCTGCACGAGATCGAGATCATATTCCTCGATGGCGGTATTGGTGTTCCGGGTGATGCCGGCGCCGGTGCCGATCCCGGTGATCTTGCCGTCCAGTTCATCGGCAATCTTGTTCAGTTCCGGAATGGAGTCGATATCGACGTAAGTGGGCACGACGAGGCCGGTAATGCCATAGGCAAAGTTCGGACCAAGATCGTCGAGCTGGTCGCCGAATTCGTCCCAATAGGGCTCGTGCGTGTGGGGAAGCCAGGCGTCGAGGAAGACGTCCTGGTCACCGCCGGCGACAGCGCCGTAGATGACGCCCGGGTCGGCCTGGGTGAGTTCGACCTCATAGCCCATTTCCTCTTCAAGGATGGCCTTTACGAGGTGCGTCATGGCGATGCCTTCGGCCCAGTTCGGGTAGGCGATCTTGACGGTGTCCGCGACCGCGACGCTGGAGACAGCGAGACCCGCGGCGAGGCAGATGCTTTGTTTCATTTTGTTATTCATGATGTTGCTCTTGGGTTTGATGGTTCTCTGGTTGGTGAGAAAGACCGCTATTTGGTTCCACCCATGGATTGGGTGACGCGGTCGAGAAATATGGCTAGGATAACCACGGAGATGCCGGATTCAAAGCCGAGACCGATTTTCAACTGGGTGATGCCCGAGAGGACCTCCTGACCGAGACCACCGGCGCCAATCATGCCGCCGATGACCACCATGGACAGGGCCAGCATGATCGTCTGGTTGAGACCAGCGAGGATGGTCGGCCGGGCGATGGGCAACTGCGCTTTATACAGCAGCTGCTTGGGCGTCGCCCCGAAGGCAAGGCAGGCCTCAACCACTTCGGTTGGAACCTGCCGGATACCGAGGCTGGTCAGGCGGACCGCCGGCGGCATGGCGAAAATCAGGGTCGCCATGGCGCCCGGAACCTTGCCGAGACCGAAAAAGAGAACGGCCGGGATCAGGTAAACGAACGCCGGCATCGTCTGCATGAAGTCGAGGATCGGCCGCGTGATTTTGTCCACGACGTTGCTGCGCGCCGCCGAAATCCCGACCGGAATTCCGATGATGAGTGCGAACAGAGTGGCGGACAAGACAAGGGCGAGGCTTTCCATGGTCGCGACCCAGAAGCCCATGGAAACGATGAGCAGAAAGCCGATACCGGTGAAAATGGCGAGACCGCGCCCGGCCACTGCGTTGGCAAGCAGCACGAACAGGACAATCATCACCGCCCACGAATACCAACGGAGGCGATCCGGATTGAAGGTGATGGCGAGATCCTTGACTTCCTTGTGGGCGGCGACAAAAGCCTCCGTGCCGGCCCATTCCTCTTCGAGGTCGCCAGCTGCGTCGAGGCGCCGTTGCAGGCGGTCGTAGGCCCGGGCATTGACGAATCCGCGGGCGAGTTCCGGTTCGCCCTTTTCGATTTCCTCCAGGTCGTCGATGATCCGTTCCGAGTCCTCCAGCAGGCTGAAGGTGCTGTAATAGTCAGCAACGTCGCGGACGATCCGCTTTTGTTCCGTCGTGAGGGTAAGGTCGCCTTCTTTCTCATCAGCCAGCAAGTCGAGGAATTCATCTTCGGCATCGTCGTAGCGGCCGGCCCTAAGATCCTCGAGTTCCCGTTTCACGTCGTCGAGGGCATCGGCGGCCTCCGCCCCGAGATCATCGGTTTGCCGGAGCGCTTCGACAGCGTCGAGTCCGCGCCCGTAACCTTCAGAAGCCTCAGCGTCGAGGAGTTCCCGGAGGTTATTGAAGGTACCCACCATCTCCCGGGCTTCGGCCGGGTCGATATCATTTTCCAGCTGTTGATAGCGCCAGAGTTCAATGCCTCCGAGGACGACAAAACCCGCGATACCGGCGATGAGGCCGGCCTGTCGGGAGACGCGTCTGCCCACGGCAAAGGCGAGGAAGCCAGCGCCGATAGCGAGAATCAGGGACGGGTAAATCTCGTCATGTTGTAAAAGAAGGACGTTTTCCAACGCCTGAATGGCAAAATCGAGGACCGCGCTGATGGCGTCGAATACGACTGCGAACGTGTCTTTCAGCCACTCAATGAATGCCTCGAAAATTTCTCCAATAGGAATACTAATCATGATCTGTTTCAGTCTCCGGCTATGCCCGCGAGGATAGCGGGACGGGTTACGATGCCTTTAAGAACGCCGTTTTCATCGATGGCAGCAAAGGGAAGGTTCGTTTTCGCAGCGTCGGTCAGCATGTCCATGATGGGCGTATCCAGAGAGGCCGTGAACATGTCGTCGCGAAGGAGCGACTTGATGGAAGCGTCATCCGGCGATTTCCCCTCCTCTGCGACTTTCTTTTCCTTCTGCACCACGTCCTCAATGTGGACATAGCCGAGGAACTTCCGGTCGGAATCCACGACGAGGACGGTCGACAATCCCAACTGGCGCATCTGGCGCGCGACTTTATGCGGACCGTCGGAGGCATAGGCGACCGCCTCCGTTTTCTTCATGATGGACCCGGCGGTGATGACGCGGGAGCGATCGACGTTTTCGACGAAGGCCTTCACGTAGTCGTTGGCAGGATTGGTGAGGATTTCCTCGGCCGTTCCGATCTGCACAACCGCGCCGTCTTTCATGATCGCGATGCGGTCGCCGAGTTTCAGGGCCTCGTCGAGGTCGTGGGTGATAAAGACGACCGTCCGGTGCATCTTCGCCTGCAGCTCGAGGAGTTCGTCCTGCAGGCCGACCCGGATGAGGGGGTCAAGGGCCGAAAAGGCCTCGTCCATGAGCAGGATTTCCGGATCGTTGGCGAGGGCGCGGGCGAGGCCGACGCGCTGTTGCATTCCGCCGGATAGTTCCTGCGTCATACTCTCTTCGTAGCCTTCGAGACCGACGATCTTGATCGCCTCGAGGGCCTTTTTGCGGCGCTCTTCTTCATCCACGTTCTGGACCTCGAGGCCGAAGCCAACGTTGTCGATGACGGAACGGTGAGGAAGAAGACCGAATCGCTGAAAAACCATGCCCAGTTTGCGGCGGCGGACTTCACGGAGTTGCTCTCCAGGAAGCTGGGTAATGTCTTCTCCGTCGATTTTGACGCTGCCCGAGGTCGGTTCGATGAGGCGGTTGAGGCAGCGCACCACCGTCGATTTACCGGAGCCGGAGAGCCCCATGATGACGAAAATTTCACGCTTCTTGATGGTGAAGCTGGCGTTGTTGATACCGACGGTGCAACCGGTGCGGGCGAGGATGTCCGCTTTGGAAACGCCTTCCTCCACGAGGGGGAGGGCCCGTTCCTTGGGATTGGTGCCGAAGATTTTGTAGAGGCCTTCGACTTCGATGCTTGCTTGTTCCATGGAAACCTTGGTTGAGGTGAAAAAACAGGAAGGGCGGCCGTCGCATGTACGGCCGCCCTTTCCAGTGTTTTGATTAGAAGTAGTAACCGAAGTTAATGTTGTAGCGGGCCAGCCACTCGTTGTCCGGGTTGTCCCCGAAATGAGTGAACGCCTCATTACCAACGAAGTAATTGCCGTTGGAATACGCCAGTTCGGTGTAGATATACCACCCTCCGCGGGCCCATGCCGCACCGACCGTCATGAGGTCGCTGTCGTTGTGGCCGTCGGCTTCCTTCATGATGCTGCTGTATTCAGCGAAGAAGTTGACGGAATCGAGCCAGTCGATGTCCGGCGTCGGCACGAAGTAGGATGCCGCCACGGCGCCGATATAGGATTCCGCGGCCACGGGCCATGCGAAATCAAAAGCGCCGAAGGGAATCAATTCGCTGTCGCCCCACGCGTTGTCGTCCTCGATGTCGTAATGGTAGTAGGTCAGCTGCGCCTGCAGGGTGAGGGCATCGATGGAGGTCTTCACGTGACCGGAGGCGGCCATGTGTTCCCCGTCTTCGACATCACCGGCTTCGGGAGCGGATTCGGCTTCGAGCTGGCCGTACTGGAGGCTGAGGCCGACTTCGGTGGGAGCCGCGCTGTCCTGCGCGACGCTCCAGATGGCGCGGGCGTTGAAGGTGTGTTCTTCCTGGTAGCCGCCGTTGTCGCCCCAGATAACCGGGTCGTAGGAATACCGGGCGCTATCCTTGCTGTCGCCGCGCCACTGGCCTTCGTCGCCGTAATAATAGGCGAGGTCGAGGGCCATGTTCCCCATCGTGGTGCTGTACTTCACCCCGAGATCCATGTCATCGGCGAGGCCGATATAGTAGTGCTGATCAAAGAACCAGCTGCTGGAAATGCCGTAGGCACCGGGACCAAAGGGCACGCGGTTGACCCCGACCTGGACCTGGGAGGCGTCGTCGAGCTGGTAGCCGACCCAGCCGGTGTGCAGCATGTTGTAGCCGCCGCCGCTGTTCATATGATTGTACCAACGATATTCCACTTTCCCGAGAAAGCCTTGGTCGTCGGCGTAATCGATGTTGATACGGAAGGTGTCGAGGGCGAAGGTCCCGCCATCACCTTCACGGCTGGGTCCTGTGCTTCCACCGGAATAGTCACCTATAATGTAATTTGCCCGGATGGCGCCGCCGATCCGGAAGTCGCCAAGAACGATCTTGGAAGGACCCGTGTCGGCCGCGCCGTCCAGCGTAGCTTCCGCGTCCGCCAGATCGGCTTTCGCCTGGGCAAGTTCCTGTTCGAGCTGCGCGACGCGCCGGTGCATCTCGTCCGTGCTCTGGGCGAAGACGCCCAGCGGAGCAACCAGAAGCGTACCGCACAGCAGCGCCTTCAGCGTTCCTGTGATTTGCATGTGATTTTGTTTCATTGTTTTGGTTTGGTTTGGTTTTCGATGCGTTTGCGCCAGCGATGTGGCGACAATCGAAAGAATGGAAACGGATTCCCGTTCAGGTGCCGGTCCCAGGACGAAACAGGGAGTCGGCTTGAGAATGTCTGTGGTTAGGCTGACCTGCGTTTTCAGTTACTTCCACAACTACGCTGCAGCTGACACAGCTACAAGCATCCCGAAGCTGCAACGGATGGGTGGTGAAGACAACCCGAATATGGAATTTCTTGGGAAAAGATTAGCTTTATGGACTTTTTATTTGGTTTTTATACTGTAAATATCCTTATTAATCAATGGTTTATAAGAATAGAAAAACAAACTATGCATAACGGCGCAAGTCTTTAAAAAAGCTTACCTTAAAAAAGTTATGCCCCATGCAGATTTCCCGCGTCCGCAGGCTTCGGGGATTGGGTGGTTTCAAAGTTGAAAAGGGTGGTGGAAGCCCCCTTTATAGTTTCCATGAGCAGTTGGATGAAAACATGGGGTTTGCCGATTGCGGGAGTTGCTGTTTTGACGGGAGCGATCGCGGTGGCGGCGGTGGCGGAACTGCAGCCGGTTCCGGAAAGCACGCTGGAAACGTCCCTTAAAGAGACCATTCCGGAGCAGCTTCCGGGCTGGAAGGTGGAAGACCTTGATCTCGGACCGACGGAATCGGTCACGCAGCGGTCCTATGACCTTCTGCGGTTGGACGACTTTGTTCACCGCAACTATTCGCGTGCCGGGAGCAGCTTCAGCGTCTATGTGGCCTACTGGAAGCCGGGAAAGATGCCGGTGCGACTGGTGAACCAGCACACCCCGGACCGCTGTTGGACGGAGGTGGGCTGGACCTGCACGGACCGGGAGTGGAACGTACAGCGGTCTGCGGGCGATATTCCCCTGCAGCCCGGACAATGGGGCATCTACGAAATCGGGGAGTACACGAATTACACCTATTTCTGGCACATTGTCGGTGGGGAAGCGCACTGGTACGGCGGAGAGCGGATCAACACGCGTTCCTCGCTGACTTCGATCTGGGAGGATTTCCGCAAATACGGCCTGAACGTCCACCGGGAACAGTTTTTCGTCCGAATCGTCAGCCGGGAGCCTATGGACGATCTTTGGGAAAAGGAAGGATTCCAAACGGTGATGAAGGACCTTGCGAAGCTGTGTCTGGCTGAACCCGGCGAAGGGGTGGTTCCGGTCGCGGCGCAATGAAGCGCCTGCTGATCATCGGCGCGGGAGGCTTCGGACGGGAAGTCCTGCAATGGGCGCGTGCCAGCATCGACCGGGGCAGGGATTGGGAACCGGGAGGTTTTCTCGACGACCGCGCCTGTGCCCTTGAAGGGCCGGGGCGTGAATTTCCGCCGATCGTGGGGACCGTCCGGGAGTACGAGCCCCGGGAAGAGGATGTTTTCGTTTGCGCCCTTGGCTCGCCGCGGCTGCGCGCACAGGTTTTCGAACATTTCAAAAAGCGGGGGGCGCGCTTTGTCCGCGTGGTTCATCCAAGTTGCCACCTCGGGGAGGGCGTCACGTTGGGCGAGGGCGTGATCCTCTGTCCCGGCGTGGTCCTGACCTGCGACATCGCGATCGGGGCGAACACGGCCCTCAATGTGAACACGGCCGTCGGGCATGACGCGCGGATCGGGGCGCATTGCCAGATCAGCAGTTTCTGCGACCTCACCGGTTATGTCCGGCTGGGGGACCGGGTTTTCCTCGGCAGCCGGGCGAGCGTGCTGCCGGGGATCCATGTGGGGGACGGGGCGACGGTCGGCGCGGG
>JAAAOD010000013.1 GCA_009908535.1 Verrucomicrobiota bacterium | reverse complement strand
AAGGCTGCTCGAGGGTTTCCGCGCGGATACTGAGGAGTTCGCGGAAGCGGAAGTTGAGGTCTTTCATGTTCCGGTCGGGCAATTCGTCCCGGTGGGCCCGGATGGCCGCGCGGGCCTGCTGCAGGTGTTCCTTGCGGGTGTCCCTGGCCCTCTTTTCCGGAAACAGATTCGGTTCGCGAAGGAGCTGGAGCAGCATGCTCTGGAGTTCCTCCATGCGCTCGTCGATGCGTGTGAGCCGGTTGTCGACTCCGGCGAGGCGGGTGTCGCGCATCTGGTCGCGGGAAGTGAGGAAAAAGAACTCCGCTCCGCCGGTGAGCATGTCCGTGACCATGGCGTCGAAGGACTTTCGCGAGATGTTGCCGCCGAACTGCTGTTTGAATTCCTTGATGGTCCAGAGGGTCTGATAGCGCTCGGAACCCGGGGAAAAGTCATGCACGACCTTCGCGCCCTTGTCGGGGGAGTTGTGGTAGTGAATGGCGAAGGTCTCGACGATGTCGGGGTCGCGGAGAATGCCGAGGCTGTCGACGATGCGCTTGATGCCGTCGTACATGCCGCGGCTCTTCGCGTCATCGGCGTAGTTGAGCTGTTGCGACCACCAGGTGAGGACGAGGTTGAGCGGATTGGGGCACTTGCCGCGCGGGTTCTGGTAGAACTCCGGTAAATTGTATTTCCACCAGAACTCGATGCCCTGGATGAGCTGTCCGGCGTTCGGGCAGGGATGTCCGCGCACGCCCTGGAAAATGGAGAAACCGTCGATGTTGAGGCGCTTCGCGTAGGTGGCGACGATGGAGGCGGTCTTTCCGCGTTTGAGGACCTTGGCGAAGAAGTTGTACGGGGTCATCTGCGCCTCTTTCGGCGGTGGGGTGCCCTTCTTTTCCAGTTCGCGCGCATGGGCCGGATCGACGATAAGCTTGTTCTGTTCGGCCGGGCTGTCGTTCCCGACCCCGGCGAAATCGAGGAGGTCCGCAGTAGCGAGAAAGTCCTTGAAGGCGTTCGGTTTCTTCGGGTCCTCCGTGAAGGGCTGGTCAGCGAGGTGATCGAGGTTGATCGGCACCGTCAGTTCCCAGACGAGGCTCTGCAGGTTGCTGAAGAACATGGCGTCCTCCCCGATCGGTTCGCCGCCCATAGCCGGGTCGCAGCCGACGAGGATGGCGCCGTCTTCCTCGGTCCACTGCAGGTTGCGGATGAGGTAGTGAATGTGACCCTCCGTGCTTTCCGGATCGGAGTGGCTTTTCTCGAGGGCGATTTCCGGAGCGCTCATGTTGAGGAAAAGGGCGGTCGCCTCAAGCGAGCAGTAGGCCTTCTTCCCTTTCCAACGACCATCCGGCCCGGTGAAGGAATCGAGGACCTCGACCAGTTCGGTGTAGTAATGGCCGATGGTCTCGACGCCGTCCCAGAGGATGCGGGCAACGAAGAGTTCCGTAAGCTCGCTGGAACGGCTGAGGACCGGTTCCTGCAGGAGCTGGCGCAGGGTGGCTTCCCATTCCTCCCGGTTGGCCGCCAGTTCGTAGAAGTTGCTCGCCTTTTCCTGCACGGAGGCGAGGTCCTGAAGGATTTCGACAAAGTCGAGGAGCCGCTCGAAGGCCTTGCGGTCGCGCGGCGGATCCTCCGGGCCGAGGCGGGGAAGGGTGGCGTTGTACTGCTTTTTGAAGCGCTCCAGCTCGGCGCGGAATCGCGGCAGGTCCCAGCGTGTCTGCTTGCCGCCGGGACCGGAGCATTCGGAACCGTACCCGCGGGCAATGGCGTGCCACAGGTCCTTGCGGCTGACCAGTTGCAGGCCGACCGGATGGCCGGGGAAGCGCACATGCGTGCGGTTGTCTGTCGCTTCGAGCGAGCCGGCGGTGAAACGGGTCAGGCAGGAGGATCCGTCCGCGCCCTTGTTGAAAGGATTGAGGACGCGCCGCGCCATGTGCGAGGGCAACTGGTCGACGTTTTCCACCAGCGGAGCCATGAAGCGGAACGGCGTGCCTCCCTCCCAATGCAGCCCTGTGCCGGTGCCTTCCGTGGAAAGATCGTGGGTGAGGGGGGATTTGCCGTCGATGTAGGCGGAAATGGAGGTGGACTTCCCGGTCTGCGAGGGGCCCCAGATGGCCATGGCGGGCCGTTTCTGGTCGCGCGCAGGCAGGGCCGATTGCATCCAGGTCGTCGCCTCGTACAACGGACGGAGCCAGTCCACCGGACTGAGGGTGAAGTCACCGGAGCGAAAAACTCCGTGTTGCCAATACCAATTGACCAGATCTTCGGCAAAACGGAGCGTCGTCCTGGAGTCCATGCCTTAAATTTTGTAAATCGCTTGTTTAGGGAAGCAACCAGAAATTCCTCATATATCCGTTGCATCCCTCCGCCGGAGAACCGCCCTTATCCCCACTCGGGGGCACGGTCAACCGAACATGCCGGCGGGCTTGTCGTTGGGGGGTTGCCGATTAGGCTGCATTCATGCAAACAGCTCTTGTCTGGTTTCGTCAGGACCTCCGTCTGGAGGACAATCCCGCCCTCAACCGCGCCCTTGCGAACGGCCATGCGGTCGTCCCGGTGTACCTCTGGTCGCCCGGGGAAGCGGGGGACTGGGCGGCGGGCGGCGCGGCGAAGTGGTGGCTGCACCACGCCCTTGAGGATTTGCAGAAGCAACTGAAGCAGGAAGGCCTGGACCTGGTGTTGCGCCAGGGCGACGCCCTTGAGGAGATCCCGAAGCTGGCGGCGGAATCCGGGGCGGCGGCGGTCTACTGGAACCGGTGCTACGAGCCCTGGCGGATGCGCATTGACAGTCGCCTCAAGAGCGAGCTGAAGGAAGCGGGGCTGGAGGCATGGAGCGGCAACGCGTCGCTCCTGCGTGAGCCATGGGAGGTGGCGACGCAGGCGGGCAAGCCCTACAAGGTGTTTTCGCCCTTTGCGCGGCGCTGCCAGCCGATGCCGGATGCGGCGCCGGAGGATTTGGCCGGACGGTTGCGGGCTCCGGAAAAGATGCCGGCGGGTCAGGAGCTGGAGGAACTCGGCCTGTTGCCGAAAATTCGCTGGGACGAGGGCCTGGCCGCGGCGTGGGAACCGACGCGCAAGGCCGGCCAGGCGCGGTTGCGCCAGTTCCTGCGGCACCGCGCGAAAAACTATGACAGGCAGCGCAACCTGCCGGCGGTGGACGGGACCTCGCGCCTTTCCCCCTACCTGCACTGGGGGCAGCTGGGACCGCGCGAAGTGGCGGCGGCGGTGCGTGAAAGCGGCTCCTCAAAGGGCCTGCGCAGTTTCTACAACGAAATCATCTGGCGCGAGTTCGCCTACCACGTCCTGTATCATTTTCCCACGACACCGGAAAGCCCCCTGCAGCCGAAGTTCCGGGACTTTCCGTGGGAAAAGGATGACAAGCTGCGGCAGGCCTGGCAGCAGGGGCGGACGGGCTATCCGCTCGTCGACGCGGGCATGCGGCAGCTTTACGAGACCGGGTGGATGCACAACCGCGTGCGCATGCTGGTCGGTTCCTTTCTTGTTAAGCATCTCCTGCAGCCATGGCAGACGGGGGAGCGCTGGTTCTGGGACTGTCTCGTCGACGCGGACCTCGCCAGTAATACGCTTGGCTGGCAGTGGGCGGGCGGTTGCGGGGCCGACGCCGCGCCGTACTTCCGTATTTTCAATCCCATTACACAAAGCGAGAAGTTTGACGGCGGCGGGGAGTACATCCGACGTTTCGTCCCCGAGCTGGAGAAAGTTCCCGACAGCCACCTGCACAAGCCATGGACGATGCCGCCGCGGATGCAGGAGGAATGCGGCTGCCGCATCGGGCAGGAGTATCCCGCGCCGGTGATCGCCCACGAGGACGGACGAGCGCGGGCGCTGGCGGCCTTCGAGAAGATCAAGGAGGCTTCCTGAGATGGCGGGGGCGAAAAAGAAGACCACGACCGCGCGCAAGAAAAGAACCGGTACCCCTAAACCACGGCGGCTGCTGATCATTTTCGGGGACCAGCTGGACGCTGAAGCTAAACTGCTTCGCGAAGCGGACCCGGAAAAGGACCTCGTCTGGATGGCGGAAGCGAAGGGCGAAGCGGGCCATGTCTGGTCGACGAAGATGCGCATTGCCGTCTTTTTCGCGGCCATGCGGCATTTCCGGGATCACCTCAAGAAGGAGGGATGGGATGTGTTGTATCACGAAGTGGGGAAGCAAACCGAAGGCCTCTTCGACAGGCTCTCCCGCGACCTGAAAAAGCTGAAGCCGCAGGAAGCGGCGGCGACGTTGCCGGGCGAATGGCGGGTGAAGAGCGGTCTTGAGGAATGTTGTGAAGAGGCGGGAGTGCCTCTGGAAATCCTTCCCGACGACCATTTTCTGGATACACCGGAATCCTTTGCCGCATGGGCGGAGGGTCGGAAGCAGGTGCGGCTGGAATTTTACTACCGCGAAATGCGAAAGCGTCATGACGTTCTCATGACAAGAGAAGGCAAGCCGACCGGCGGGGAATGGAACTTCGACAAGGAGAACCGGGGCAGTTTCGGGAAGGACGGTCCCGATCCCCTGCGTCCGCAGGCACCGGAGTTCAAGCCGGACGCGGTTACGCGAAAGGTCCTCGAGGACGTGGAGAAACACTTCGGGGACCACCCGGGCGGACTGGATTCCTTCCGCTGGCCGGTGACGCGGGAGCAGGCCCTCGAAGCCCTCGAACGCTTCTGCGAGGACCGGCTGCCTTCCTTCGGCGAGTACCAGGACGCGATGTGGACGGAGGAGCCCTTCCTCTATCATTCGCTGTTGTCGTCGTCTTTGAATACAAAGCTGCTACGGCCTCTCGAAGTGGTCCGGCGTGCGGAAAAGGCGTACAAGGAAAAGAAGGCACCGCTTGCCGCCGTGGAGGGCTTCATCCGGCAGATCCTCGGCTGGCGGGAATACGTACGCGGGATCTACTGGTGGAAGATGCCGGAGTATGTCGAGCGCAACGCGCTCGAGGCGGAGGAACCGCTTCCGGACTTCTACTGGACGGGGGAGACGCCCCTGCGCTGCCTGCGTGAGGCGGTGGGGCAGACCCTCGAGCACGGCTACGCGCACCACATCCAGCGCCTGATGGTGACCGGACTTTACGGACTTCTCCTCGGCGTGCGCCCGCAGGAAATGCACGCCTGGTATCTCGCCGTCTACGTGGATGCGGTGGAATGGGTGGAGTTGCCGAACACGCTTGGAATGTCGCAGTTCGGGGACGGCGGCCTCATGGCCTCGAAGCCCTACGCCGCGACCGGTAAATACATTCAGCGCATGAGCAATTACTGCAGGAACTGCCCGGCCAATCCGGCGGAGGCGACCGGTGACACGGCCTGTCCCTTCACGACCCTGTATTGGGATTTTCTTCTCCGCCACAAGAAGCGACTGGCCGGCAATCCGCGCATGAAACTGCAACTACGCAACACGGACCGGCTCTCCGCGGAAAGGGCAAAGGCCATCCGTCAGCGTGCGGTCGCGATTCGTAAGGATCCGGCTGCAATGACGCTGTTCCCCGACGGAGAAGTGGATTGAATCCGTATTCCGGAGGGAAACGTGGCGGCGTTTGCGCGGCTGTTGTGAAGGGCCTGATTGTAATCTGAAGAGGAGAGCCTACGATAAATGAAGATGAGGGAAGAGGAATTTTCAGCGGCTATGGAAGTCCCGGTCCCGTGCGGGGAACTGTTCGACTGGCATGCGGCGGACGGAGCGCTCGAGCGCCTGTTGCCGCCCTTTCAGCGCGTAGAAATCCGGCGGGCGGCGGAGGCGATGAAGGAGGGGGAAACGGTGGTGCTGCGACTGCGCGCGGGACCGTTTTTCAAGGACTGGGTGGCGCGGCTGGAGGAGGTGCGCCCGCCGGCGTCTTTTGTCGATGTGCAGGAGAAAGGACCTTTCAGGGCATGGCGGCACGAGCATCGCATGGAAGTGCTGGGGGAGACGCGCAGCCAGCTGGAAGACAAGGTGCGCTGGCGCCTGCCCTTCGGCCTTGAGCGCATCGGTCCCTTGCGGAAGCGGACGGAGGCGGAGCTGCGCCGCCTCTTTGCCTTCCGTCACGGGCGCATGCGCGAGGACCTCGACCGCCGGCGGCGGTGGGGAACGGGCGAGGGCAGGCGCGTCCTTATTTCCGGGGCGAGCGGACTGATCGGGGCGCGCCTCTCCGCCTATCTGCGGACCCTCGGCTTTACCGTGGCGGGACTCACCCGCGGTGCGGCACGCGACGGCTGGATCCACTGGGATCCCGCGAACGGGGAATTGGCCCTGGAGGATCTCGAAGGCTGGGACGCCGTTGTCCACCTCGCCGGCGAACCGATCGCCGACGGCCGTTGGACCGAAGAGCGCAAAAAGCGCCTCCGCGACAGCCGTATCGCCTCCACGCGACTGCTGGTGGAGCGGATGCGGGCGGCGAAGGAACCGCCGAAGGTTTTTCTCTGCGCATCGGGAGTGAACTTCTACGCGGCGAAGACGACCTTCCTGCATCAAGTCTGCCGGGACTGGGAAGCGGAAGCGGTCCGCGCGGAGGAAGCGGGCATCCGCACGATCCGGATGCGCACCGGCATCGTTCTGGATCCGGCCGGCGGGGCCCTTGCGAAAATGCTCCCGGCCTTCCGGCTTGGCCTTGGCGGTCCGATCGGTTCCGGACGGCAGGGCTTCCCCTTCATCGGCATGGACGACCTTCTCGATCTCTATTATCGCGGGATTCAGGACGAGGAATGGCAGGGAGTCATCGATGCCGTGAGCCCGGCGGCGGGGGACCAGCGCAGCTTCAGCCGGGTACTGGGCCGCGTCCTGCGGCGGCCCGCCTTTCTCCCGCTCCCGGCGACGGGAGTGAAAATCCTCTTCGGTGAGATGGGCAAGGAAACCCTGCTCGCCGACCTCCCGACGGTCCCGGAAAATCCGCCCCCTGCGGACCATCCCTTCCGGCATGCCGAGGCGGAGGACTGCCTGCGCTTTTTGCTGGGCAGGGCGATGCCACGACCCCAGCTTCGCTGATCCATGTGGCAACCCTATGTCAACCCGCTCCTTGCGGCCTTTCTTTTCGCCGGCGCCAGCCTTGCCTTGAAACGGGGGATCATGGAGGGCGGCGGGGCCACGCGGAGCGTCTTTGTCACGAACACGGTCTTTCTCCTCGCGCTGCTGCCGCTGTGGTGGTTGTTCCGCACCCCCGTGGACACCTCCCTGCTCTGGGTGCCGCTGGCGGCGGGCCTCGCGGCCTTTTCCGGATCCGTCTTCCAGTTCACGGCCCTGAAGAGCGGCGACGTCTCCGTGGCCACGCCCCTACTCGGGGGCAAAGTCATCTTCGTCGCGCTGTTCTCCACCCTGATCCTCGGCAACGTCCTGCCGCTCAGCTGGTGGCTGGGGGCCGTCCTCGCGGGCCTGGGCGTCTTTTTCCTCGGGCGGGCGCCGGTGGACGACCGGCCGCATACGCGGGTAGGACTGACGATCCTCCTTTCGCTGGCCAGCGTGTCCTCCTTCGCCCTCATGGATATCTTCATCGCGGGGTGGGGACGGACGTTCGGCTTTCAGCGCTTTGTCGTCATCCAGCAGATCGTCGTTTTCACCTGCAGCCTCGGGCTGATCCCCTTTTTCAAAGGACCGCTGCTCAAAATGCCGGCCAAGTGCTGGCCATGGCTGCTCGGGGCGAGCCTCGTCATCGTCATCCAGTTCTACATCCTCAACTGGACCATTTCCCAATTCGGCAACCCGACGGCGGCGAACATCCTTTACAGCTCGCGCGGTCTCTGGTCGGTGGTCCTTGTCTGGAGCGTGGGACCGCTCTTCGGCAACTTCGAGCGCGGCCACGGCTGGCGGGTCCTCTGGCGCCGCGCCCTCGGGGCGGGGCTGCTCTTTGCCGCCATCAGCCTCGTCGTCCTGGAGGACGCATTTACCTTGTGATTCGGCGGACCCTGTTCAACCGTTCCGGCGTATGGTTAAGTTTCTTCTGCTCGTCCTGCGCATGCTGCTGGCACTGGTGTCGGCGGCGGTGCTGTTCGTCATCCTTCTTTTCTTTTTCATCCTTGGACTGGGCCTGATCCTGTCGCCGGAACCGGAAAAGCCGCAAAAGGACGCCGTTCTTGTGCTCGATCTCAACTTCAATCTGGCGGAGAAGCCGGAGGCGGCGGGCCGGCAGCAGCTTGCCGAAGCCCTGCTGGAAGGGGAGATGCTCCGCAATGTCAGCCTGCTCGACCTCCAGCGGAATCTTGAAGAAGCGAGCAAGGACAAGCGCATCGCCGGCATGCTCATCCGCGGAAACCTCATTCCGGAAGGCTACGGCAGCCGGTACGCGGCCTTGCGAGACCTCCGTAACAGCATCCGCCGCTTTGCCGCGAAGAAACCTGTCTGGGCCTACCTCGAAGGGGACAACCTGCGCGACCTGTATGTGAAATCGGCGGCGGATGAAGTGATCGTCAACCCCGAGAGCTTCGTCGACTTCCGTGGCCTCTCGGCGGAAGGACTGTACCTCGGCGAGACGCTCAAGAAGGCGGGGATCGGTGTGCAGACGGTCCGGCGCGAAGACTACAAATCGGCGGCGGACGCCTTTTCGCGTGCGGAGATGTCGCCGGAGGAGCGGGAACAGGTCAGGGCTTATCTCGACGATCTCTGGAACACCATCGCAGGCGATGTGGCCGGGGACGGCGGCGCGAAGGTCGACGAACTGAACGGCATCGCGGAGAGCAACCTCTTCCTGATCGGGGAGGACGTGGTCGAGGCGGGCCTCGCGGACAAAAGCCTGTATTACGACGAGCTGGTCGACTATCTTTCCGAAAAGGGATCCTATGATGCGGAGCGGAATAGCTTCGCACAGTTTTCCTATTTATCCTATGCCTCCATAAACCGCCGGATGCCGGTGGATTTTCTTCCCGGAGGCAGTGGCAACCAGGTTGCGGTCCTGTATGCCGAGGGACCGATTGTCGATGGCGAGGGCGATGGGAACAATGTCGGTGCGGCGCCCATGGTGCGATACCTGCAGGAAATGAGGGAGGAGAAATCCTGCAAGGCGGTGGTGCTCCGCATCAACAGTCCCGGGGGCAGCGCCACGGCCTCGGAGCGGATCGCGCGGGAGGTGCGCCTGACCAACGAAGTGAAACCAGTGGTGGTCTCCATGGGGGGACTTGCGGCCAGCGGGGGCTACATGATCGCCGCCCATGGCGAGGAAATCTTCGCACAGCCGTCCACCTTGACCGGTTCGATCGGGGTGGTGGTGATGTACCTTAACTTCGAAGATCTCGCCGATAAACTCGCCATCGGCGTCGACGGTGTGGAAACCCATCCCTTCGCCGACTCCTTCTCCGTTACGCGACCGAAGTCCGAACGGGAGATGGAGCACATTGGTTCCCTTGCCGACCGCTTCTATGATGGCTTCCTCGGCATTGTCGCAGAGGGCCGCGAAATGGAGCTCGCGGAGGTGCGTAGCCTTGCCAAAGGCCGGATCTGGTCCGGCAAGGCGGCCCTCGGGAACGGCCTCGTCGATCGCGAAGGGGGGCTGCAGGACGCCGTCAAGCGCGCGGCCGATCTTGCCGGAATCGGGGATGATTATGAAATCGTGGAACGTCCGCGCGCGAAGACCCTTGAGGAGGAGATTGCGGAGATTTTCATGGAAGCCCGCGGCGTCAGGCCGATGAAGGTCGCTCCCGGCGATCTCTGGAGGCGACTGGAAAGCGACTTCCGCATGGAGTGGGAACGCTTCCATTCCTTCAATGATCCGCACGGCATTTACGGGATCTTGCCCTACACCCTCCACATCCGTTAGGATGCATTCTTAGAAGGAGCCTTATGACATTGAATGGAACGGAAATTACTCTGGCCGAAAATTGCGCGGCCACCCGTATACCTTCCGGTGAGCCGGTGGAATTGAAAAGCGGGGAGACCTATCTCATCTCGCAGGCCCTCGGCGGCAGCGTGACCCTCCGTGACGGAGGCGGGCTTTACCGCGTCGGCCTTGAGCAGGTGGACGCCCTCGGCAAGGACATTGCGGGTAAGGTCCGGGAGGAAGCCGGGACCCATCCCGACGAGGCGCCTTTCAGCGAGGAACAGGTCTGGAATGCCATGCGGCAGTGTTTTGATCCGGAGATTCCGGTGAATATTGTCGATCTCGGTCTTATCTATGACCTGCAGGTGAAGGAGCTGGCCGAGGATAAGTATCACATCGACGTGAAGATGACCCTGACGGCGACCGGTTGCGGCATGGGGCCGACCATTGCGGCCGACGCGCGCGAGAAGATCGAGGCGTTGCCGGCGGTCGCCTCCGCGCAGGTCGATATCGTCTGGGATCCGCAATGGACCCCGCACATGATTTCTCCGGAAGGCCGCAGCATCCTCGGCCTGGATTGAGGACGGAACCGCAGTGAGCGAAGGCGAGGCGGAGGGCACGGTTCCGGAGCTTGTGGAGCGGTTCCTCGCTTACCTCGCCAACGAACGCCGCTATTCGCCCTACACCGTACGGAATTATCGGCAGGCCCTCCTCGATCTTGCCGCCTCCGGCGGAGCTCGGCGGCAGCAGGAGGCGCCGGTGGACCTGCGGACCCTCCTTCACCGCGACCTGCGGTCCTATATCGTGGAGGCCCAACGTTCAGGCACCTCGCCTCGGACGCTGCACCTCCGCCTTTCCGCCATCCGTTCCTTTTACCGCTACCTCCACCGTATGGGGGAAGTGGCGGCTAATCCCGCTACCGGACTGGTCCTGCCCAGCTACCGCAAACCGCTTCCGAAATTCTTTTCGCCCTCGCAGATCCGGAGCTTTCTGGAGGCGCCATCCCGTCTGTTGGCCGAGGACCGGATCGACGCCTTTACGGCGGCTCGGGACGAGGCGGTCTTCGAGCTGTTCTACGGGGCCGGCCTGCGGATCAGCGAGTTGATGGAAGCGCGCTGGGGCCATGCCGATTTCGCGGCCCGCTGCCTGCGGGTTGTCGGCAAGGGTCGTAAAGAGCGGATCTGTCCCATGGGAAAGACCGCCGCCGAAAAGCTCCAGGCCTTCCGTGATCGGCACGCCGTCGTGCGCGGGACGAATGACTTCCTCGTGCATGATGCCGTCGGCAAGCCGCTCTCCGCATGGCGGATTCAGCGGGACATGAAAAAGTACCTCCGTGCGAGCGGGCTGCCGGACGACCTCACCCCGCACAAGATCCGCCACAGTTTCGCCACACATCTTCTCGATGCCGGGGCGGACCTCCGCGCCGTGCAAAGCATGCTCGGCCATGCCAGCCTCTCCACGACCCAGATCTATACCCACGTCGGCCTTGACCGTCTCAAGGCCGCCCACAAGCAAGCCCATCCGCGGGCCTAACCATCGGCTCTCGGTCGCGACCGATTACCTGGGGAGAAAGCGGGTGGTGTACCAGTTGGGCGCGGCGGGATCGCCCTCGGCGATGCCCAGGTCGTGAAGTCGCCGGGCGAGGTTCTCAAGGCGCTCCGGATCGAGCTGACCGGTGTCGTCCGAGCCGTCCTTTTTCCCCGTGACGAGGCGACGCCCGATCATCTCCCCACGGCTGAAGGCCATGAATTCATCCGTCATGCGGGAATTGCGCTCCGCAATGAGGGCGAAGGCGGGGCCGGGATCGTTATGGATGAAGTCTTTCCAGCCACGGACGGAGGCGCGGACAAAGCGCCGCACAATTTCCGGTTTCTCCTCCGCGAAGCTCCGCAGGCAGTAGACGCCGTGATAGGGATCAAAGCCCGACTCGCGCAGGGGAAGCACCTTGGGTTCGACGCCCGCTTTGCGAATGTAGAACGGTTCGTTGGTGAGGAGGCACTGCTGAATGAAGGAAGGATCCTCGAGAAAGCGTTCCATACCGAAATCGTGGGGGACGATATTGAGGTGGATTCCGTACCGCGCTTCAACCCACTGAATCCAGCTCAGGCCCGGAACCGCCATGACGGACTCCCCGTCGAGTTCGGGTAGGCGGTCGATGGGGTTGTCGGCGTGCAGCATGACCGATTGCGGGTCGTGCTGCAGCGTCGCCATGACCATGATGACCGGGACGTCCCGCTGGTTGAAGGTGTAGACCGCATCGGCCCGGTTCATGGCAAACTGCGCGCGCCCCCGCAGGATTTTCTGCACGCTCATCGTATTGGGGCCGCCCGGAAGAAGCGTAACGTCCAGTCCTTCCTTACGGTAGAACCCTTTCGCGACCGCCTGGTAAAACCCCCCGTGCTCGGGTTGGGGCATCCAGTCCGTCTGGAGGACGACTTCGGTCAGGTTCTCCTTGGTTCCAGAGGCGGCGGGCGCATCGGTGTTGTTTTCCCCGCACCCGGTGCAGAGGACAAGCAGAGGAAGGAGCGTCAGCGGAGCAAGGCGCGAAAGCTGCAGCATGAAATGCAATATGAAGACAAGGAAAGGCTCCGCAACCCGCCAGGGGCGGATAATGGAGGGAAGCGCTGCGGCGCTTCCGGGTAGGGCCGGGGCTTGTCCCCGCGCCGACTTCCGGGTAGGGCCGGGGCTTGTCCCCGCGCCGACCATGCCTCTGAGTCGACGGGGCCCCCGCACAAGGCGGGGCCCTACGGGGCGGGTGGGTTTAAAAAAGGGCCGGCTGACGTTTTGCCAACCGGCCCATAGGTGGGGGAGAAATGGATGTATGGTGCCGCTCAGCTACGGCGGCTCTTGAGCGCGGCGCGGATCTGGTCGAGGTAAGCCTGGACGTTTTCCTGGTATTTCAAGCCCTGCGCCTCTTCCAGCAAATTGGCCGCTTCCTCAAGTTCGTCGCGCTGGACGCGCAGCTGCGCCTCGCCGATGAATCCGCGCACCTGGTCGTCGATGTCCTCGAGATTCTGGGCGCGTTCGTAATAAATGATCGCCTGCTGTTGAGCCCGGTTCAATTCAAGATCCTGTTTTTCGGAATCCTCGTCGGGTTCAAAATTGCTGTAGTAGCGGGCGAGGCTGAGAAGGGCGCGCGCGTTAAGGGGATCCTTGCGTAGCAAATCCTCGAGGTTCTGTGCAGCCTCCGCACCTTTGCCAAGGGAAATGTTGATTTCGGAACGCAGCGAAAGCAGTTCGATCTCGTCTTCCTCGGTGAGGGCGTCCCCGTACGCCTTCTCAATGGCCGCGATGATGGACATGGACTTTTGGAAGGCCGCAAAGTTGTTGAGGGTTTCGGCGGCCCCGATGAAACGCTGGAGATTGGCGTCCGAAGGATCGAGTTCAATGGCCTCGAGGTAAACCTCGGTGGCCTCGTCGATCATCTCCTTGTTCATGTAGACATCGCCCAGGAGCATAAGCGACTGTACATTCGCCTCCCCCATGAAGCGGACGACCTCGAGATTGCGGGTCGCCTTTTCGATTTCATCGAGGGCGATGTAGCAATTGGCCTGCGCCATCCAGAACTGCACGTTGTCCGGGTTCTCCATGAGCAACTCCGCGAAGACTTCCTTCGCTTCCATGTACCGTTCCTGCTGGAGGAGGACATTACCGAGGAGCTGGCGGAATTCCTTGACCTCCGGATTGATCATGAGGCTGTTGCGCAGCGAGGATTCCGAAGCGACCAGTTTTTCCTCTTCCATAAAAATGGCCCCGAGCAAGCCGTAGGTGACCGCGTCCTTATCGCCGAGTTCGATCGCCCGGATAAAGTGCTTTTTCGCCTTATCGGTCTGGTCGTTGCGGAAGTAAAGGTTGGCGAGGTTCTTGTGGGCGCGGAGAAAGTTGGGGAAGCCGCTATCCGGATCGATGGACTTTTCAAGATAATCGACAGCTTGCCGCCGATACTGCCGCTTGGCGCTCTCGCTATTCGAGGTTTCGGCCATGCGCATGGCAATCGTTCCCGCGATCTGCAGCATCATCGGGCTGGTTTGCTGGCCTTCCTTACGCTGGTTGTTGATCAGGGTGTTGATGTTGTTGAGGGCGGCCCGGAAGTCCGCGTCCGTGCCCCCGCGGAGAAAATCCCGCACTTGGGCGAGGACCTCGCGCTCCTGCTGGTTCTCCGGAATGCCCGGTTCGACGCCGGACTCGACGCCGAAGTAGCCCATGAAGGCTTTCTCCCACGTGTCGGTGGCATAGAAGGCTTTCGCGGCGGAGTTATTCACGGAGGTGACCGACTGCTGGCCATTGACCAGGGCGGGCATGGTCGCGGCCGCAAAGGTAAGAAGGATGGTGATGCGTTTCATGTGAAAAAGGGAATCGATCGTGGTGGTGAATGGTTAGTTGCCGACGCTGAAGGAAATCGGGATGCGTACGCGGGCGTCCACCGCTTTCCCGTCCTTCTCGCCGGGTTGGAACCGCCATTTTCGGACGGCCCGGATGGCGTTCTCCTCAAAGGCCGGATTGGTGGAGCTGATGACCTTGATATTCCGCGTTGTCCCCTCCGCGGTGACAACGAACTCAAGGCGGACCGTACCGGAGATCCCCGCACGCTTCATTTCCGGTGGATGCACGGGTGCACGCTGGTAGGTGGGCCGGGGAGCCTGGGTCAGGTCTTCGAGTTCGTAGACCATTTCTTCAAGCTGACCCCCCACATCGATGGTCGGGACCGTGAAGTCGGAACTGGCGAATCCGCTGAGGTCGGCCGCCATGGAAATTTCGAGCTGTTCGAGGGTCGGCGGTTCACGGTTTTCCTCGATGTCTTTAATGTCATCCTGCTCTTCCTCTTCCTGGTCGGGAGGAGGTTCCTCGATGACGGGCGGCGGCTTGTAATCCACTACCTCGACCTCGGTCCGGGATTTGCCAGTGAATTCCGTGATCAGCTGGCTGATGGGGAGGGCCAGCAACACGGCCGCCATGAAAAGAAAGCCGGTAGTCAGGGAAATAGGAAGTTCCTGCCTCAGTTCCGGGGGATCGCTGTGTTGTTTTTCGGACACGACGGGACTCCTTTCCGCTAGGGGGTTTCGGTGGAAATGCTCACTACGGAGGCCGGGTTGGCCAGCTTTGCCTCATCAATGACACGGATCACGGTCGAGGAAGGGGCGGCTCGGTCGGCCTGGAGGATCACCGGCATGCGCTCGTTGTCGGCAGTCAGCCGCTTCACGACACCGCGGACGCCGACGACCCCGATGTTCGATCCGCCATAGACGACTTCCCCGTCAGGAGTGATCGCGATGAGAATCGAGTTCTTTTCGAGATCGAGGGCGGAGCGGGCCCTTTCCCGCTCCACTTCCACGCCGGGTTCCTGGACAAAAACCGTGGTCACAATGAAAAATATGAGCAAAATAAAAACCATATCAATCATCGGAGAGATGTTGATATCGCTCATCTCCGCTTCGTCCTGAAGGATGCTGCCGCGCTTGCTCATGAGGGTTTTTTCTGGTGGGACTGCTGGACGAGAACGGTTTCCAGTTCTGTCAGGAACGTCATGTAATTGTTCCGGCTGCGGATCACAAGAGAGATGAATATGTAGCCGGGAATGGCAATCATGAGGCCGGTTTGCGTCGTAATGAGGGCGACGCGGATGCCCTCGGCGACGAGGTCGACCGCCTGCCCGGCAGAGGTGGCGAGACCGCGGAAGGTCGTCAACATGCCGATCACGGTGCCCAGAAGACCCATCAGCGGTGCGACCGTGACCAGCACGCTGAGGACGACAATGCGGTTGTTGACGTCGGGAATGATCTTGGCCTTGACCGCCTCGAGCCGCAGGAGGGACTGCGGGCTGCCGGGACCCTCACGACCGACGACGAAGCGGATGACTTCACCGATATGGCCCTTCCCCTCGGCGGGTTTGCGCAACCAATCCGCCCAGACATCGCGGGGCGTCTTTTTCACCTTGGAGCGGTTCATCCGCAGGATGATGGCCATTGCCTCGAAATAGATCAACAGGGCAAGGGCGGCGAGCGGGATCATGAGCCAGCCGCCTTCGCTCCAAGTCTTCCAGACAAAACCGAGGAATTCCTGAAAGTTCTCGGGGCCGCCAAGGGTGCTGGCCGGATCCATGTTTTCGGGGGTTTCCATGGGATGCGATTCCTACCGGGTAGCGTTCGACCGCTCCGCTCAGGAGGAGGATTGCTCGTTGTTGGAGGATTCGCCGCGCATTTCGGCAATGCCGTTGATAAAGCTGACGGCGGACTGTTCCATGCTGCCGACGACGCCCTTGGCCTTGCGGTTAAGAAGCGCGTGCATGATCAGCGTGGGGATGGCGACGATGAGGCCCCACTTCGTTGTGATGAGCGCCTCGGAAATGCCGGAAGAAAGATTTCTTGCATCCCCGGTTCCGACGATAGTGATCAGCTTGAAGGTCTTGATCATCCCCGTAACCGTACCGAGCAGTCCCATGAGCGGTGCAGTGGCGGCAACGACCGCGATGAAGGCAAGGAAACGTTCCAGTTTCGGCTGGGTCTTGATAATGGTCTCGTAAAGCACCTCTTCGATGACCTCGCGGTCCTCGTTGGCGTTCTCGACCGCGTCACAGAGCATGGACCCGACCGGGCCGCCGACCGACTTCGCGTGGGAAAGGGCGGCATCGCTCTTGCCGTTGCGCAGGTGATCAAGAATGATATCGATGTCCTTCGCTTTGGCGGATTTGACCCGCGAAAGTTCCACCGTCTTGAAGACCGCGATCAGGATGGCGAGGGTGAAAAGAGTGAGGATCGGATACATCACGAATCCGCCGAGGGCAAACTCCTCAAGCAAGGTGATGGTATGGGTGATTCCCTCGAGCGCTTCCCCGTCGGTGGTGTCGACCGGAATGTTTCCGGACCCGGTGTTCGCCGTGGCGGTGATGCCCTCGTAGTATTCGGGAAGGGGATAGATGTTCGGGCTGTCGTTGATGATGCCGGTGGTGATGCCGGCGACGGCATTGTCATTGGCGGTGAAGTAGGAGACCGGACCGACGAGGGCGAAGGTGCCTTTCATGAGAGTGCCGTCGACAATGGCCGGACCCGCGAAAGTGTCCCCCCCGGTGACGCGCTCGATACGGTTGAGGGCCATGTTCACGACTTCGAGCTGGGCATTGAAGATGGTGGCGTCGTCAACGTCTTCATCGGACTCGACGTAGGCGAGCGTGTCGCGGATCTCATCAAGGTAAAGGTCGAGTTCGGCGGGATCGAGGGTCAGCTCGAGGCGGCGGATGTATTCGTTGAGCAGCGTCGACTGGATGTAGCTGTTGTTGTCAATAATGCTCTGTTTTTCCTTCTCCAGCTGGCTGACTTCGACATCGAAGCTGGCCTTGATCCGGGCCATGTTGGAGGCCTCGTCGCGCAGGCGCAGGGCGGTGGACTCGACATCGTCGAGCCGGGCGCCGAGCTCGGGGCGTTTCTCGTTGATTTCCTGCTGGATCCGGTCCAGCTCATCGAGGGCCTTCTCGAGGCGTTCCTCCGCCTGCTCGGCGGCGAGGGAGAAGCTTTTCTCAGTATCTGACTGGGCGTGAAGACCGAAGACC
>JAAAOD010000214.1 GCA_009908535.1 Verrucomicrobiota bacterium | reverse complement strand
GCGCGGCGTCCGATCATGAGGCCCTGGACCTTGTCGGCGGTCCGGATACGGCGGACGTCTTCCGCCGAGCGAATGCTGCCGTTGCCGATAACGGGTACGGAAAGCGTGTCGGCGACGGCGTGAATGACCTTCCAATCCGCTTCCCCGCTGTAGCCCTGTTCCTTGGTGCGCCCATGCACGGCGACGGCCTCGATGCCGGCATCCTCCAGTCGACGGGAAACCTCCACCGCGTTGATGGAATTTTCATCCCATCCGATGCGGATCTTGGCCGTCACCGGGAGGCGGTCGGTGACGCGGCGGACGACGGTCTGCGCGACGTCCTGCAGGCGGCAGGGATCGCGCAGGAGGGAGGAGCCGGCGCAGTTGTTCACGACCTTGGGAGCGGGGCAGCCGTAATTGATATCGATGAAGTCGGGCTGAACACGGTCTGCGATGCGGTCCGCCGCCTCCGCCATTTTCTCTGGTTCACCTCCGAAAATCTGTACGCCCATCGGGCGCTGTTCAGGAGTGAAGTCGACCATCCGCCAGGCCTTGTCCTCGCTACGTTCATCGAGGAATTTGTTCGCCATGACGAACTCCGTCACCATGACATCCGCGCCGAAGGCCTTGCACAGCTCGCGGAAGGCGCAATCGGTAAATCCGGCCATCGGGGCGAGATAAAGGGGGAATTCCGGACCGTTGAAGAACGGAAGGCGCGAGTTGGCGGCGGTGGCGGGCATGGTAAGGAAAGAAAACCGAAGGGTACCGGTACGGCCGGGTCAGGTCCGTAAGCCCGCCACCATGGCCTTGTAGGTTTCGAACGGTCGCTGCAGCGCGTCGATCTGGCGAAGCCAGAAGGCCTCCTCCCGGATGTCCTCGCCGATGCTTTCCCGGACGGCGGTCTCGCAATCGCAGTGTCCGGTCAGACGGAGGAAGTTCTCATACTGGCCGAGGAAGGCGGTTCCCTCCGACCGGAGGCGTTCCATGAAGGCAGAGCTGAGCAGATAGCCGAAGGAGTAGGGGTAGTTGTAGAACTGCACCCCGCTGATATAAAAATGAAGCTTGGATATCCAGAAACCGGAATCGAGACCGCTTTCGGCAAGGGAATTGCCAAAGACCGTGCGCTGCGTTTCCTCCATGAGTTCCCGGATTTCGCGGACGGAGAGGGTCTTGTCCTTACGGCGCTGATACAGTTCACGCTCGAACCGAAAGCGCACCGGGAGGTCGAGAAGGAAGGCGAGCATGTGTTCGATCTCGGCATCGAGCAGGCGGCACTTGTCGACGTGCGGGATATTGTTATCGGAGAGGACGCCTTCGGTGAGGATCTTTTCCGCGAATGTGGAGGCGGTTTCGGCAAGCGGCATCGTGTAACCGGCACGAAGCGGCCGCTCATCCCCGAGGACATGGGAATGGAAGGCGTGGCCGGCCTCGTGGGCGAGGGTAAGCACATCGGGCAGGCAATCGCGGTACGTCATGAAAATCCTCGACTCGCGGGCAAGCAGGGAGGGCGAGCAAAAGCCTCCTGGTCGCTTTCCGGCCCGCGGGGAGTGATCGATCCAGCGCTTTTCCGTTATTTCATCGAAGAAGGACCCGAGGCGCGGGTAGGCACCATGAAAGGAACGGGAAATGAGCTGGGTTCCTTCGGCCCATCCGGGAGTGGTACCTCCCTCTATGGGAATCGGGGCACGCAGGTCATGATACCCGGGGTCCTCGATGCCCATTTGCGCGCTGCGAAAGCGGAAGACCTCCCGGGCAAAGGGCAGCCGCTTGTCAATAGCCCCCATGAGGGCGTCCAGCCCCTCGAGGCTCAAGCGGCTCTGGCGCAGGCTCGGATCGAGGAAATTGTCGAGACCGCGCCGCCGGTTAAGGGTGTGGCGTGTCCCGGCGATCGCGTTAAGCGCCGCCGCACAGGTAGTTTCATGCGTGGTGAGGGCCCTGGCTGCGCCGTCAAAGACCGCGCGCCGGCGCTGCCGGTCCGGATCGGACAGGAGGGAAGGGTAGTGGGCCATGGGAACTTCTTTCTCGCCCTCCTCGGGATCGTCGTAGCGAAAACTCATTTTACCCATGAGTTGAAAGTAGAGGCGGCTCCATGCCGAAAGGCCGTTGACCCCCAACTCGGAATTCAGTTCCTCGAGCTCTCTGGGCATCCGCTTTTGCGCTTCCTCGCGCCATTTCTTCAGGATCGGGGCGAGGTCCCGGAGCGCGGCTGCCGTGCACAGGGCGGAAAATCCCTCTTCGGACAATGCGCCCACGGCGAGAAGGAGACGGTTGTGAAGAATGTCATACCCGGCGCGCAGGTCCGCGAGCGCCGCTTCCTCCTGCTGGTGGAGCTCATTTTCCGCATCCGCCGCACAGAGGCAGCTGACGTAGCTGCCGAGATGGGAAACGCGGGCGAGGAGGTCCTCGTAGGTTCGGAGGAACTTTTCCCACGTTCCGGGATCCGCACCGGCGACGGGCAGGGCTTCCGCCTCTTTGCGGAGCCTCGCGATGTCATCGCGCAGCCGCGCTTTAAAATCCGTATAAGCGGAATCCTCGATTGAGGGAAAATAAGTGGATAAGTCCCAGTCCATGGCGGAGGAGGGTGCCGAAGCCGACAAGCCTTTCAACGGAAATCAGCAGAGTTCCCCTCGCAGCACGGCGGCGAGCGCTTCCGGTGCCTCAAGGTGCGGCGCGTGTCCGCAGCCGGGAAGGATCATGTGATGAAATTGCGGATACGTGGCGCGGATGCGCCCGGCGGTTTTCGTGAATTTCGGATCCCTTTCCCCGGTGAGGAGAACCGTCGGAGGGTCCTCCCCCAGCCGGGACCAGCAGGAGGGAAGGGTTCCGGAGCCGACCGCCCGTAGGGAAAAGGCCAATCCGCGTGCGGTATTCATCCTGCGGCGTCGGGCGAGGGCCGTCCGCCGGGGTTCCGGGATTCCGGTTTGCGGGCGGATCAGCTCCTGCCTCTCCCAGGCCTCAGCGAATGTGTCGACGGGTTCCTGTTCCAGCATGTGGACCCAGGCGGCATCGGCCTCCCGGCGGCGGGCGCGTGCAGGAGGATCCTCCAATCCCGGGCTCGTGCTGAGGAGGAAAATTTTCCAGAAGGGAAGACTCCGCAGCTCGTGCCATGCGAGGCGGCCGCCCATCGAATATCCGAGGAGAACGAGCGGGCTTTCCGGGGGTGCCATTTGTACGGCCTTGCTCAGGATTGCCCGGCAGGCCGGAAGCTGATAAGCCTCGACCACCGCCGGCGAGGAACTCTGCCCATGGCCGGGCCAGTCCGGCAGAAGCCAGTGCGCGGCATCATGTCCGAGAGCATCCCGCAAAGGGAAGAAATCCTCCCCACTGCCGGTGAATCCGTGCAGGGCGAGGATCGTCGGGTGCCTGCCGCCCGTAGGGGCGGAAAAATACCGGAAGGCAACCCGGTTCAGCCCGATGCGGTGGAAAACCGGCCCGTCCTGCTCAGAGGATTTCAATCGACTCGATGACCTGCGGTTCGTTCGGCCGGTCATTGGCGCCAGTGGGTGTGTTTTCGATCTTGCGCACAACATCGTAGCCGTCCGTGACCTCCCCGAAGATGGTATGCTTGCCGTCGAGCCAGGAAGTGACCTCCGTGGTAATGAAAAACTGGCTACCATTGGTGTTGGGACCGGCGTTGGCCATGGCGAGGAGCCCGGAGCGGTCGAAGGTCACCTCCGCGGGGCACTCGTCGGCAAAGGGCTTGCCCCAGATGGATTGGCCACCTCGGCCCGTCCCGTCGGGATCGCCCCCCTGGATCATGAACTCCGGAATCACGCGGTGAAACCCGACTCCGTCGTAATAGCCGCTCTTCGCGAGCCCGAGGAAATTTTCCACCGCCTTGGGGGCGGCCTCGGGGAAGAGGCGTATGCGGATGTCACCACGGTTGGTATGCAGGAGAACGGAGGGTGCCTTGCTGTCTGTCATGGAAGCTGAAGCTCCCGTCATTCCGCGGAGGTGTCAATTCCCGGGAACAGCCAAAGGCACAGGGGGTGGCCGGGCGGGCCGCCGTCGATGGGCCAAAGTCTGACGACTTCGGCTACCTTGCAGGAAGTAGCCGAACTTGTGAGAGTTTAGCCCCCATCACAACGCCTGCTGATTTCTGCCCCAGCTCCTTGCAAAGATTAGCGTTGTTTCTACAAAGTTACCCAATATGCCAAGGAATCTAATCAGCCATTCCACCGCATGCCCGCCTGCCCAGGGACTATATGAACCTAAGCAGGAACGGGATGCGTGCGGAGTAGGCTTTATCGCCAACCTCTACGGGCAGGCAAGCCATGCCATTCTCGATGGTGCCCTGACGGGCTTGAAAAATCTTGCCCACCGCGGTGCAATCGACGCGGATGCGGTTACGGGCGACGGAGCCGGCCTGCTGACGGAGATTCCTTACGATTTGTATTTCGAACGGCTTCGGGAGAACGGTGTTTCTTTTCCGGAGGACCGAAAGCGCTTTGCCGTGGGCATGTTTTTTCTGACCCGCGAGGATAAGAATACCCGTCGCCGGGAACAGGAGATTGTCGAGGAGGCTGTTCGCGCGGAAGGCATCGAGCTGATCGCCTGGCGATCCGTCCCGGTGGACAACAGTTGTCTCGGACGGAAAGCGGAAAGTACGCGGCCCGAAATTGCGCAGGCCTTTCTCCTCGCCCCCGAGGGCATGGAGGAGACAGTTTTCGCCCGCCATCTTCTGCTTACTCAGAAGGCCTGTACACGGGGCGGCCTGCGCGAAGACCTCCGAAATTTCTACGTCGTCAGCATGTCTCACCGGACGGTGACGTACAAAGGCCTGCTGAACGCGCCCCAGGTGCGTCGGTTCTTCGATGACCTGAAGTCCCCGGCCTACAAGACCGCCTATGCCATTTTTCACCAGCGGTTTGCCACGAACACCTTTCCCGACTGGAGCAAGGCGCAGCCCTTCCGGATGTTGGCCCACAACGGGGAAATTAACACCATCCGCGGAAACCGGAACAACATGCGGGCGAGGGAATTTTCCGACGACCACGGGATCTGGGGGGACCGTTACAAGGATCTCTTCCCGATGGTGCAGGAAGAGATGAGCGATTCCGCCAGCTTCGACAACTGCCTGCAATTGCTGACGGCGGCAGAGCGGCCGGCAACGACCGGCGTGTCTATCATGATGCCGGCGGCATGGGAGGAAAACCGCGACATGCCGGCACCCCTGCGCGATTTCTACAAATACCATTCCGTCATGCTGGAGCCCTGGGACGGACCCGCCGCCATTGTTTTCAGCGATGGTCGCTATGTTGGAGCCTCCCTCGATCGCAACGGCTTGCGACCGGCGCGCTTCAAGGTCTGGGAGGACGGGACCATTGTCCTTGCCTCGGAGACGGGGCTGATTCCGCACAGCGGCAAAGTTGTCCGTGCCGGCCGCCTTGGTCCCGGTCGGATGATCGCGGTCGATCTCGAGCGTCACCGCCTCCTTGAGGACGACACCATCAAATCCGAACTGGCGCAGGATCATGATTACACAAGCTGGTGTGCGAATGCCATTCTTCCCATGGGGAAAGTCTCCGGCAAGAAGCCCTGGAGCGCGGAATCCATCGTCGAGGACGAGGAGATTACCAGTCTGCGCGTCGCTTTCGGCTACGATCTGGATGAAGAGAACCTCCTCCTGAAGCCGATGGTGCAAAACGGAAAAGAGGCCATCGGAAGCATGGGAGACGATACGCCTCTCGCCGTGCTTTCGCGTCGGCCGCGTCTTCTCTACACTTACTTCAAGCAACTGTTCGCCCAGGTGACAAATCCTGCCATTGATTCGCTGCGCGAGCGCTCCGTAATGTCGCAGAAGAGCTTCCTTGGCGGTCGTCTCAGCCTTTTCGACAACCTCGTCAAGGAACACCATTTTGTCTCACTGGAATCTCCGGTCCTGCTCGACGCTGAATACAAGGGCTTGTGGAGCGTTCCTTTCCTGAAGGAAACCATCGCTACGCTGGACGCCACTTTCCCTGTCGCGGACGGGCCGGACGCTCTGCGCAAACGTGTGCAGCAGTTGCGGGAGGAAGTGAACGCGCAAATACGCGATAAGGGCACGCGTCTCGTTATCCTTTCCGACCGGAATGTGAACCGGGAGCGCGCGCCGGTGCCCATGCTGCTGGCCACCGGGGCTATCCACAGCGAGTTAGTTCGGGTTGGCCGGCGAATCCACTGCGACATCGTTTGTGAGTCGGGCGAAGTACGGGACGTCCATCAGCTCGCCTGCGTGGTCGGCTTTGGTGCGAATGCCGTTTATCCGTACCTCGCGCTCGACATGATCCGGAAAATCATTTCAGGCAGGGACCTTGCCGCCGAAGAGGAGCGTATCGAGATGGACCTTGGCCAGGCCCTTGGGAATTACCGGAAGGCCCTGGATGCCGGTTTACTGAAAATCCTCTCCAAGATGGGCATCAGTACCTTGTTCAGCTATCAGGGGGCGAAGGTGTTTGAAGCGATTGGAATCGGACCCGAGATCATCGAGGAGTGCTTTGAAGGGACCGCTTCCCCGATCGGCGGAATCGGCTACCGAGAAGTGGCGATGGATGTCCTGCACCGGCACGAGGAAGCCTTTCCCATGGATCATCCGGCGCAGCTGTGGAGTGAAGGCTACCTGCGGGTTCTCAAGAAGGGCGGTGAGTACCATGCCTGGAGCAGCAAAGTGGTTTCGGGAATGAATACCCTCAACCGCAAGGGCGGAGAGTTTTCGCGCTTCAAGGACTTCCGCGAGGCTAGCGACTTCCACCTCCCCGTGTCGGTCAAAGACCTCCTCCGGCTCAATTATCCGGCCGATGGCGGCATTCCGCTGGAAGAAGTGGAACCTGTGGAGGAAATCCGCCGCCGCTTCACCACAGCGGGCATGTCGCTGGGTGCCCTGAGCCCGGAAATGCACGAGACCCTTGCCATCGCCATGAATGGCATCGGCGGGAAATCGAATTCAGGCGAGGGCGGGGAAGATCCAAAGCGCTTCCACCCCTACGAAAACGGACAGAACGCCAACAGTGCGATCAAGCAGGTGGCCAGCGGCCGCTTCGGAGTTACGGCGGAATACCTCGCCAACGCGCAGGAGATCGAAATCAAGATTGCCCAGGGAGCCAAGCCCGGGGAAGGCGGCCAGCTGATGGGATGGAAAGTCAGTCCGCTCATCGCCTCCCTCCGATTCAGTGTGCCCGGGGTCACCCTGATCAGTCCCCCGCCGCACCACGACATTTATTCCATCGAGGATCTCGCGCAGCTGATCTTCGACCTCAAACAGGTGAATCCGCGCGCCAAAGTCTGCGTCAAACTTGTCGCCAGCTCGGGAGTCGGGACCATCGCGGCCGGCGTGGCCAAGGCTTATGCCGATGTCATCCTGATTTCCGGCCACGAAGGCGGTACCGGCGCCTCCCCGATCTCTTCCATCAAGCACGCCGGTTCCTCGTGGGAGATCGGGCTCGCCGAGGCACACCAGGTCCTGATGCTCAACGACCTGCGCTCCCGAGTGACTCTCCGGACCGACGGCGGCATGAAGACGGGACGCGATATTGTGGTCGCTGCGCTCCTTGGCGCGGAGGAATTCAACTTCGGCACGGCTGCGCTCATCGCCGGCGGATGCGCCATGTTCCGCGTCTGCCATCTCAACACCTGTCCGGTCGGCGTGGCCACGCAGCGGGACGACCTGCGGGCGAAATTCCGCGGCAAGCCGGAATACATCGTCAATTATTTCAACGCCGTGGCCCAGGATGTCCGCCTCCTCATGAGCCGCCTCGGTTTTCGTTCCATGAATGAAATGGTCGGACGTCCGCAGAAGCTGGAGTCGCTGACGGATCCGCGTAATCCAAAAACCACTACACTGGACTTTTCCCGCCTGCTCCATGATCCGGATCCGGAAGGCGAGGCGCCCCGCATCCACACGCGTCCCCGCAACGACCGCTTCGGGAATGAAGGATCCCTCGACGACAGCATTCTCCAGGAAGCCAAGGAAACCGTTACGCACAAGACGCCCCCTTTCCGGAAGACCTTGAAGGTGACCAATGTGGATCGGAACATCGGAACACGTCTCTCCGGCGAGATCGCTTACCTCCACGGGAACCGGAGCCTGCAACCCGGAACCCTTCAACTGCGGCTTGAAGGCAGTGCCGGGCAGGGTCTGGGAGCGTTCCTTGTCCAGGGGATTCAGCTTCACCTTGTCGGCGATGCCAATGACTATGTCGGCAAGGGGATGAACAGCGGACTGATCATTGCCCACCCGTCGTGGGAGGTTCCCTACAACTGGCATGAAAACACCCTTATGGGAAACACCTGCCTTTACGGAGCCACCGGGGGCATGCTCCTCGGCGCGGGACAGGCGGGAGAGCGCTTTGCCGTCCGCAACTCCGGGGCGACCGCGGTCGTCGAGGGAGTCGGAGACCACGCCTGTGAATACATGACCGGCGGGACGATCGTCTGTCTTGGAGAAACCGGTCGCAACTTCGGTGCCGGCATGAGCGGCGGAACCGCTTTTGTCTACGATCCGATGAACCGTCTTTCCGCAAACCTGAACCATGAAATGGTCTATCTTGAACGGCTTGATGACAATGAAGAGATCGATTCCCTGCGCCAGGTTGTGGATCTCCACCGTAAGATGACAGGAAGCCGTCGCGCCGGATCCCTCCTCGATAACTGGGATGAGGCCCTTGGCGCCTTCCAGCGGGTTTCTCCGTATACGGCACCCGAAGTGGCGCGAAGTGTTTTTCACTTTGACCGCGAGCCGTTTATCCCTGCTTTCTGAACCTTTAGAAGACTTATGAGCGAATCCACTGTGAATCTTCCCGGTAACGCACCCTTTGGTCACCAGCAACGGGTGGCCCTCGATGCCCTGATCCCGACCCTGAATGCCCAGCAGGCATCCTGGTTGAGCGGCTATTTTGCCGGAGTGGCCCAAACGGGAGCGACAAATGGCAACGGCGCTGCTGCTCCGGCCCCGGCTCCTGCAGCAGCTCCAGCCGCTCCCAAAGTGCCGCTGACCATCCTATTCGGCTCCGAGTCCGGCAATGCTGAAGAATGCGCCGCCGAAGCGGGCAAGGAGGCAAAGAAGGCCGGTTTCCAGCCCTCCGTGGTCGATATGGGCGATTACGACTTCGGAAAGCTCCCGGAGGAGAAAAATGTGCTCGTCGTCGTGAGTACATGGGGCGAAGGAGATCCCCCGGAGCGGGCCACGGCCTTTCACGAGCAGTTGATGGGCGGGGAGGCCCCCTCCCTCAACGGCCTTCATTTCTCTGTCTGCGCCCTCGGCGATACCAGCTACCCGGACTTCTGCGAGTGCGGGAAACAGATGGACCGTCGTTTCGGTGAGCTCGGCGGCGTCCGGATCGCGGACCGCGTTGACTGCGACGTTGACTTTGAGGAGCCTTTTCAGCAGTGGCTGCAAACAGCGCTACCTCGTATGGTTGACGTTGCCGGCGTCAAGGAAGCGGCCGCGGCCCCGTCGCCGCAGGTGCAGGTCATGGAACCGGTCCCGGCAGGCAACGGAGCGGTGCCACCGGAGGGACCGCAGGTGGCGATGCCGGAATCCGACGCGGTCACCTACGGGAAGAAGAATCCTTTTCCCGCGAAGTTGAAGGAGCGGATCCTCCTTAACGGACGCGGATCCAGCAAGGAAACGGTCCATCTCGAGCTTTCCCTCGAGGGTTCCGGCATGAGCTATGAGCCCGGCGATGTGGTCGGCGTTTTTCCCTCCAATTCCCCGGAAGTGGCGGATGATTTCCTGCGGGTGGCCGGTTTTCGCGGGGACGAGTTGATTGATAACGGCAACGGGCGTCTTCCCTCCCTGCGGGAAGAGCTGATCGAGCATCATGACATCACCTCCGTCAACCCCTCCATCCTGAAAAAGTACGCGCCGCTGGCGAAAAACAAGCAACTCGACAAGCTGCTGGAGCCGGAAAACAAGGAGGAACTGAACCACTGGCTGGAATGCCGGGAGCTGCGGGATCTTTTCTACGATTTTCCCGCCCGCGATCCCCTTACCATGGACCAGGTGTTGGGCATCCTCCGCAAGATGCCGCCGCGCCTCTATTCCATTGCCTCCAGCTTCCGCGCACACCCGGACGAGGTTCACCTGACCGTTGCCGCGGTCCGCTACGAGTGTAATGGCCGTTCCTTACAGGGGGTCTGCTCGACCTATCTTTGCGATCGTGTCGACCCTGGGGATTCCGTGCCGATCTACACGCACCACAACAAGAATTTCTTCCTGCCCGAGGATCCGGACACGCCGATCATCATGGTTGGCCCTGGGACTGGAATTGCGCCCTTCCGCGCCTTTGTCGAGGAGCGCGATGAGCTCGGCAGCAAGGGAAAGAACTGGCTCTTCTTCGGCGATCAGCACTTCGCCACCGATTTCCTTTACCAGGCGGAATGGCAGAAGTACCTGAAGAGAGGCCTCCTCGCCCGCATGGATGTCGCCTTTTCCCGGGATACCGATCATAAAGTCTACGTCCAGCACCGCATGAAGGAACAGGCAAAAGAACTTTACGCATGGCTGCAGGACGGCGCCTACTTCTACGTCTGCGGGGACGCCACCCACATGGCCAAGGATGTCCACCAGGCCCTGATCGAGATCCATCAGGAACAGGGAGGCCTTTCTGAAGACGACGCCACCGCCGCCGTCAAACAGCTCCAGAAGGATAAACGCTACCAGCGGGACGTGTACTGAAAATCCACCCGCGCCGCCCCTAGACTGACCAGCTCTGCAGAATCTTAAGGTAGTTGGCGCGCTCGATAGCCTCCGGCTCGGGGGCTCTGAGGTAGCTCATCGAGCCGAGCATCTGCTGCAGACTCTCGTATTCCTTTTCTTCCATCCACGCTTCGAGGTGTTCCCGGAGGGCGGCCAGGCGCGCCGGCCCGTTCTTTAACAGGCAGGAAACCAGCTGGATCGCGCTTGCTCCGCACATGATCGCCTTGGCGGCATCCTGTGCGGTATGGATTCCGCCGGTCACCGCCAGATCAAGGTCGTTGCGTCCGTAAAGCATCGAGATCCAGCGCAGGCGCATATGCAGTTCCGAGGACGTGGACAGTTCCAGATGCGGAATGATTTCCAGTTCCTCTGTATCGATATCGGGCTGATAGAAGCGGTTGAAGAGGACGAGAGCGTCCGCTCCGGCCACCTTTGCCTCCTTTGCGAAGTGGGGAATGGAAGTGAAAAAAGGCGACAATTTCACCGCGAGGGGAATCCGCAGATCCTTCCGCACGGAGCGGATGATTTCCAGAAGGCGGCTTTCCACCTCGGAGGCCGATTCCTCGGCGGCGTTGGGCTGGTAATAAAGGTTCAGCTCAAGGGCGTCGGCCCCGGCCTCCTCGATATTCCGGGCGTATTCCACCCAGGTGCCAGTGTGGGTTCCGTTAAGGGAGCCGACGACGGGAATCCCGAGAGTTTCCTTCAATTGGCGGATGTGCTCCAGGTACTGGTCCGGCTGGTAATGGTACTGCACCGTGGAGGTGAAGTAACTTGTGGCTTCCGCGAAGGTATCCTCGAACTGGTGGACATTCGCTTCCTGTCCCTCGTGGTAACGGGTGAACTGCTCTTCGAAGAGCGAGTAAACAACCAAGGCCGCCGCTCCGCCGTCCTCGGCCTTTTTGGCCGAATCCAGCGTTTTGGAAAGCGGGGAAGCCCCCGCCACAAAGGGGTGGGGCAGGTCGAGTCCGAGATATCTGGTTTTCAGGTCCATTGGGGTTCCTTAGGATTGCGCGGGTTTGGCAAGGGATTCGTAGAGGGCGCGGCGCTCGCTGATGTTTCTGTCCACCTGTTTGATGAGCATATCCGCACGTTCCGGATTGGCCGTCATGAGCATACGGTACCGCACTTCGGCCTCCGCGTATTCACGGAAGGACTTTTTCGGGGCCGGGCTGTCCAGTTGCAGGGCCGTCTGGCCGTTCTCCTCCCGCCGCGGGTCGAAGCGGTAGAGCGGCCAATGGCCGCAATCGACGGCGGCTTTCTGCTGCGCGGGGCCGTAGTTCAGGTTGTAGCCGTGAGCAATGCAGTGCGAGTAGGCGATGATGACGGACGGGCCCGGATAGCTCTCCGCTTCCGCAAAAGCCTTGACGGTCTGGTTGTCGCGGGCGCCGAAGGCGACCTGGGCGACGTAGACATTCCCGTAGCCCATCGCGATCATCCCGAGATCCTTTTTCCCGGTTCCCTTGCCGGCGGCGGCGAACTTCGCCACCGCGCCCATCGGGGTCGACTTGGAGGACTGGCCTCCCGTGTTGGAGTACACTTCCGTATCGAGGACGAGAATGTTGACGTCCCGTCCGCTGGCGATGACGTGGTCGAGGCCGCCAAAGCCGATGTCGTAGGCCCAGCCGTCTCCGCCGAGACACCAGACCGACTTCTTGACAAGGTAATCGGCCAACAGGGCCAGCCCCTTCGCTTCCGGACCCTCCATGTTTTCGAGCTTTTTCTTCAGTTCCTCGACGCGGGCGCGTTGTTCGGAAATACCGCTCTCGGTGGACTGGTCCGCAGAGACGAGATCTCCGGCAAGGGTATCCCCAATCTGCGGGGCCAGCCGGCGGACAAGGTTGGCGGCCATCTCGGCCTTCTTGTCAGTGGCGAGGAGCAGCCCGAATCCGAATTCGGCATTGTCCTCGAAGAGGCTGTTGCTCCACGCCGGGCCGCGTCCGTGGCGGTCGGTAGAGAACGGGGTCGTGGGCAGGTTGCCGCCGTAGATAGAGGAACAGCCCGTGGCGTTGGCGATAAGGAGGCGGTCGCCGAACAGCTGCGTCATCAGCTTCACGTAGGGCGTCTCCCCGCAGCCGGCGCAGGCGCCGGAATACTCGAAAAGGGGATCGCGCAGCTGGCTTTCCTTCACCGTGAGGCCAAGGGATTCGCGCGTGATTCCGGGAAGGTCGAGGAAGAAGGCGTAATTCTCCTTCTCGCGCTCCACATGTTCCTCGTGCGATTCCATGTTGATGGCCTTACGCTTCGGCTCGGCCTTGTTCTTGGCCGGGCAAACCGTCACGCAGACGCCGCAGCCGGTGCAGTCCTCGGGCGCGACCTGGATCGTGTATTTGTAATCCGCTACCTCGCGCGATTTGAATTTGACGCTCTGGAAACCGTCCGGAGCGTTTCCGTTGCAGCTGTCGCCCGGGTAAGCCTTGGCGCGGATGGCCGCGTGCGGGCAGACAAAGGCGCATTTGCCGCACTGGATACAGACGTCCGGGTCCCAGACGGGAATCTCCCGGGCGATGTTGCGTTTCTCCCACATGGAGGTACTCGCCGGCCAGGTGCCGTCCACCGGGAAGGCACTCACCGGCAGGCGGTCGCCTTCATTTTTCAGCATGACCGCCGTCACTTTCTTGACGAAGTCCGGCGCCTGATCGGCCACGGCCTTGCGCATGGCGATGTTGCTCGAGGGCGCGGGGAGGTCCTTCACCTCGTGCAGGTTGTCGATGGCCGCGTCCACGGCGGCGAAATTCATCTCCACGATCTGCCGGCCCTTCTTGCCGTAGGTCTTTTCAATCGCGCCCTTGATCTTTGCGATGGCCTCGTCCCTCGGCAGGATCCCGGAAATGGCGAAAAAGGCGGTCTGCATGATCGTGTTGATGCGGCCGCGCATCCCCGCCTCCTTGGAGACGTTGTAGGCGTCGATCACGAAGAGGCGCAGGTTTTTGTCCTTGATACCTTCCTGTACTTCGCGGGGCAGGCGGGACCATACCACATCCGGCCCGTGGGGACTGTTGACGAGCAGGATCGCCCCCGGGGCGGCGTACTTGAGAATGTCGAACTGCTCGAGATACTGCCACTGATGGCAGCCCACAAACTGGGCGTTCTGGATAAGATAGGGGGCCTTTACGGGGCGCGGCCCGAAGCGCAGGTGGGAAATGGTCATGCCGCCTGATTTCTTCGAGTCGTAGACGAAGTAGGCCTGCGCGTAATTGTCCGTCTCCTCGCCGATAATTTTGATCGAATTCTTGTTCGCCCCGACCGTGCCGTCAGATCCAAGGCCGATGAAGACGCCGCGGAAGCCGCCCTCGTCCTCAAGGTCAAAGTCTTCTTCCACCGCGAGGCTGCGGCCACTGACGTCGTCCTCGATCCCGATGGTGAAATGCATCTTCGGGCTGTCCTTCTTCAGTTCGTCGAAGACCGCCTTGGCCATCGCCGGATTGAATTCCTTGGAACCGAGGCCGTAGATGCCGCCGATCACCTGCGGAACCTCCTCGATGAGGCCGCGTTCCTTCGCTTCCTGCAGGCTGGCGCGCACATCGAGGTAAAGCGGTTCCCCGGGGGCGCCCGGTTCCTTTGTGCGGTCCATGACGGCGATGCGCTTCACGGTGGACGGAAGTTGCGCCATAAGGGCGGCGAGGTCGAAGGGCCGGTACAGGCGGACTTTCAGGACGCCCGTTTTTTCCCCGTCCGCATTCAGGTGCGCGGCGGTTTCCTCAAGGGTCTCCGTGCCGCTGCCCATGACAATGACAACGCGTTCGGCGTCTTCGGCGCCGGTGTATTCAAAAGTCTGGTACTGCCGACCGGTCAGTTTCGCGAAGCGGTCCATGACCGATTGCACGATGGCCGGGCAGGCCGTGTAGAAGGGATTGGCCGCCTCCTTCGCCTGAAAGAAAACATCCGGGTTCTGGGCCGTACCGCGGATGACGGGCGCATCCGGGGTGAGGGCACGCTGGCGGAAGGCCGCAATGGCTTCATCATCGACCAGTTGCCGAAGAGTGTCGTCGTCGAGCGGGGTATAGGTGTTGACCTCGTGGGAAGTGCGGAAGCCGTCGAAGAAATGCAGGAAGGGAATGCGGCTTTCCAGACTTGCGGCATGCGCGATGGCCGCCATGTCGTGGGCTTCCTGCACGTTATTGGACGAAAGGAGGGCGAAGCCGGTCTGGCGGCAGGCCATGACATCGGAGTGGTCGCCGAAAATGGAGAGCGCGTGCGTCGCGACTGCCCGGGCCGAAACATGCATCGCGAAGGGCGTCAGCTCCCCGGCGATCTTGTACATGTTGGGGATCATGAGCAGAAGGCCCTGCGAGGCGGTGAAGGTGCTCGTCAGGGTGCCCGCCTGCAGCAGCCCGTGGACGGTTCCGGCCGCGCCGGCCTCGCTCTGCATTTCGGTCACCTCGGGAACGGTGTTCCAGAGGTTCCGGCTTCCCCGTGAGGCCCATTCATCACAATGCTCCGCCATGTTGGAGGAGGGCGTGATGGGGTAGATCGCGATGGTTTCGCTCAGGCGATAGGCTGCGGAAGCGGCGGCTTCGTTGGCGTCGGTGATGGCTCGTGTTTTCGACATGGTGAGATTAGTGATTCCCTTTCAGTATAAGTTTTGCTAAACACATTTGGCGCCGTGACAACAAAAACTTATATTGACGGCGAGAAATTCCTCCGCCACGCAGGAAGTCGAATTGTGAACACGAAAATTTTCCTTTAAGAAAAAATGGAGACGCTGGACTGCCTTTTGAAACACCGTTCCATCCGCCGATTCCGGGACCAACCGGTTCCCGAATCGGTGATGCAATCGATCCTGGAGGCGGCGGCGCGCTGCTCCACAACCGGCAACATGCAGGTGTACAGTATTCTCCGCACGGAGGATCCGGAACGGAGGAAGGAGCTGCAGGCCCTGCATTTCGGGCAGCGCATGGTGGGCGAAGCCCCGGTCATCCTGACCTTTCTTGCCGATTTCCACCGTTTCAGCAAGTGGTGCGAACTGCGCGCGGCGGAGCCCTGCTACGACAACTTCATGTCCTTTCTCACCGCCGCCATGGACGCCCTGCTGGCATCGCAGAACGCCGCCGTAGCGGCGGAGGACCAGGGCCTCGGAATCTGCTATGTGGGAACGACCCCCTACCAGGCCGAGAAGCTGATCGACTTCTTCAAGCTTCCGGAAGGGGTCGTTCCGGTGACCGCCCTTGCCCTTGGTTACCCCGCGGAGGAACCGCCGCTCACGGACCGGCTTCCGCTGGAGGCCATCGTGCACCAGGAGACCTACGCCGATTACGACGAGGAGCGTATCGAGCGCCTCTATGCGGAGAAAGAGGCGCTCGCGGCCAGCAAGGCCTTTGTGGAGGAAAACGGGCTGGAAAATCTCGCCCAGGTCTTCACGAAAGTCCGTTACCCGCGGGAAATGACGGTCAATGCCTCCCGCGCCCTCCTCGAGACCCTGCGCAAACAGGGCTTCATGAACCAATAGGAGGGAAGTGCGGCCGCGTTTCCGCGATCAACAAATCCGCGGCAACTGTTCGCCGCTGATCAGGTCGAGGGGGCGCCGGATGCCGAAGGCATTCTGCAGGAAAAGGCGGCCGGCCCCGTCGCCTTCGCTTGCGACCTCGCCGATGCGCGTGGCCTCCGGGAACCCCGCGTCGCGGAGCCGATCCAAGGCCTCGGAGGCCATTTCATTGGCGACAACGGCCACGAAGCAGCCCTCGTTGGCGACGTAGAGCGGATCGATTCCGAGCAATTCGCACGCGGCACGGACCGTTTCCGTGACGGGAACCGCCGCTTCCTCCAGATGCAGGCAACGGCCGCTCTGGCGGGCGAGTTCCACGAGGACGGTGGCCAGTCCGCCGCGGGTGCAGTCCCGCAGGCAACGGACAGGCACCCGCGCATCCAACAGGCCCTGAACGGCTTCATGCAGGGGCGCGCAATCGGAGACGAGCGGGGCATCGAAGGCGAGTCCTTCGCGCTGGGCCATGATGGCCATGCCGTGGCGCCCGATATCCCCGCTGACAATGACGGTATCCCCGGGAGTGATCCTGCCGGGGACCAGCTCGACCTCCCGGGCGACGGTGCCGATGCCGGCCGTGGTGAGGTAGAGCCCGTCGGCTTTGCCGCGCTCGACGACCTTGGTATCACCGGCGACGATGGACACCCCCGCCGCCTTGGCTGTTGCCGCCATGGAATCGACCACTTTACGCAGCGTTTCCATAGGGAGCCCTTCCTCGAGAATGAAGCCCACGCTGAGCCATCGGGGCCGCGCACCGCTCATGGCGAGGTCATTGACCGTTCCGCAGACGGCGAGTTTGCCGATGTCCCCACCGGGAAAGAAAAGCGGGTGCACGACATGGCTGTCGGTGGAGAAGGCCATTTTCCCGGAAGTGGCCCCGACCGTGAACGCATCAAGCGCGTGCTCCGGGCCCATTGTCCCGAAGGCCGGCAGAAAGATCTCTTCCAGCAACCGCTGGCTGAGGCGTCCGCCGCCGCCGTGGCCGAGGGTGATGCAATCGGCGGGATCCTCTGGAAGCGGGCAGGAAAGGTCCATGGTCGGAGGTTGCAAAGGCCCGCTGCTCTTTTCAAGCGTACTGACGGTACTTGTGGTAGGCGGCACAGGCGCCTT